>QNAJ01000001.1 GCA_003641465.1 Verrucomicrobiota bacterium
CGATTTACATCCACGCTATTGCCCGGCCCATCCCCGCCAGCTATACTTGCACCGGCCGATAGACGGGATGGGATGTCCCCTTCCTGTCGGGAGGTCCACGGCGAAGCAACCCAGAGGGAGTTTACGTAGGACATGAGAAGAAGAAGCATATTTCTGCTTACTCTGCTGACGCTGATCCTTCCGCGCTGGTCATATGCCTCCGGCGAAATCCGGACCCACTGGGCATACCACGACGACGCGGATGATATTGATGATCGCTGCGGCGAGACGGTTCCCGGCGAACGCTTCGCCTTCTTGGACTCGGAGTTCACTGTCATACCCGATGATCAACCTGTCATCCTGTATGTGCTTACTGACAAGGATTTTGCCGGAGACCGTGAAGAACAGGTGCTGGTGCGCTGGTGGAACGGGGAGAAAGAACACTGGGTCATGGGGGCGTGGGTCAAGAATATCATTCTGGGTCCCGGATCCGTTGCGGGGACCTTTCACGGCCTGCCGGCGCAGGGGGTAGTGACGGTGGATCTATGGAAAGTGGAGATCCCCGCGGAGCTGACCCGCCCGGGGGAAAACTATTATGCAATCCAGCTCAAGGGATGGTCGGACGATCCGCGTACCGTCTACCTGCTGAGGGACATACCGGAGGAAAACCAGGGAAACTTGAATCCCCTGGGGCAGTACTGCACTGAGAAGCCGGCCTACATGGGCCACGATTGGAGCGTCACTATCAAGGAATGAAACCACCTTTTCGGGTTGCCAGAGGCGATCGCTGTGCTAATTTATTGCGGCCGAGGGCGACCCCATCGTCTAGCCAGGTCTAGGACATCAGGTTTTCATCCTGAAAACACGGGTTCGAATCCCGTTGGGGTCGCCAAATTTTCGTCTTAAGTTCAGTCGGCGGGCGGGAGCAGGGATATGCACAAGGACCTGAAGATCGCTGTAATTCCGGGAGACGGAACCGGGCCCGAAGTGACCCGCGAAGCAGTCAAAGTGCTCCAGGCGGCCTGCGGAAAGCACCGAATCCGACTCTCTCTTGAGGAATACGATTTCGGGGGCGAGCGATACAAACGTACCGGTGAACTCCTTCCGGACAGTGCACTGGAAGAACTGCGGAGCTTCGACGCCATTCTGCTGGGTGCCATCGGGCACCCGGATGTCAAGCCCGGCATACTGGAGAAAGGCATTCTTCTACGGCTCCGCTTCGAGCTGGACCAGTACATCAATCTGCGTCCCGTGAAACTGTATCCCGGGGTGTGGACCCCTCTCAGAGACAAGGGTCCTGAGCACATTGATTATGTGGTGGTCCGGGAAAACACCGGCGGCCTCTACAGCGGGGTCGGGGGAGTTTCGATGAAGGGAACCGCCCATGAAATGGCTGTCCAGAGTATGGTATACAGCCGGTTCCAGGTTGAACGGTGTCTGCGGTATGCGTTCGAATATTGCTGGCGCCGGAACCGCTCGAAAACCCTTACGCTGGTGGGCAAGACCAATGTCCTGACCTTTGTTTACGATCTGTGGGAGAGAGCTTTCCACCAGATCGGTGAAACTGACTATCCGGATATCAAACGGGACTACTGTCATGTAGACGCCTTCTGTATGTGGGCGGTGAAGAATCCCGAATGGTTCGACGTGGTGGTTACCGGCAACATGTTTGGTGATATCATCACCGATCTGGGGGCGATCACCCAGGGCGGTATGGGGATTGCCGCCGGAGGTAACATCAATCCCGAAGGAGTAAGCATGTTCGAACCCATCGGGGGATCCGCACCCAAGTACACGGGCAAAAACATCATCAACCCTCTGGCGGCGATCTGTGCGGCGATGATGATGCTGGAACATCTCGAAGCCCGGGAGGCCGCTGCGGATATTGAAAGGGCGGTGAAGTTTGTTACCGGACATCGCCTGAAAAGCCTGGCGGCCGGCAGGATGGGATACTCCACAACCGAAGTCGGTGATATGGTCGCCCGGTTTGTGGTTGAAGCGCCACCCCAGGAATAGAAAAGGTTCATGAAAATGTCGGCAGGCGAAGGATACAGCGTTTGTGTCGTAGGCGTGGGGGCGGTGGGAAAAGAGATGATCCGCCTGCTGCGGGAGCGACAGTTTCCCATCCGTTCCCTGAAGATACTGGCCCGCCGTTCCCGGGTGGAAAACATCTTTGGCACCGACTATGAAGTGCGTGCGGCCTCCCAAGATGAGTTCAGCGGTGTGGACCTTGCGTTTTTCGCCGGCACCGAAGGCGCCAAGGGGGCCTCGCGGCGCTTCGGGTGGGCAGCGGGGGAACAGGGAGGCGTAGTAGTTGACAACGGCGATGATTTCCGGATGGACGAGCGCGTCCCGCTGGTCATACCGGAGATCAATGCCCATGCATTGGAAAAACACCGGGGATTCATTGCCAATCCCAATTGTACGACCATCATCACCCTTATGGCGGTAGCTCCGATACATCGCGCGGCGGGCGTGCGACGCATGGTAGCCTGCTCCTATCAGGCGGTGTCGGGCAGCGGATCGGCGGCGATAGCCGAACTGGAAGAACAGGTCAGAGCCTACTGCGCGGGCCAGGCCGTGGAAGCCAAAGTTTATCCGCGCCCGATAGCCTTCAGCGTTCTACCGGTCATCGGAAGCGCAGACGCCAACGGCGTAACCAGCGAGGAAGCCAAGCTCCGCCGGGAGACCCACAAGATCCTCGGCGACAGCTCTATCCGCGTGACGGCCACCTGCGCCCGCGTGCCGGTGTTCAACGGTCACTCCGTGGCAGTGCATCTTGAACTGGAAAATGCGCTGAGCCCTGAAAACGCGCGGCGCCTTCTCGCCGCCGCACCCGGGGTGCGGGTCGTGGATGATCTGGCCGGAAACCTCTTCCCTACCCCGCAGGACGCTTCCGGCTGCGAAGAGGTATTGGTGGGCCGTATCCGGCGCGACGACACGGTGGAACACGGCCTCAGCCTCTTCGTCTGCGGGGACAACCTGTGGAAAGGGGCGGCACTGAATGCCGTCCAGATCGCTGAAGAACTGGTCCGCCGTGGCAGGCTCAAGCCACAGTCCGATTGAGCCTACTGCTCGTTGAAACCCGGAAAGAACGGGGCCCCCTCCCAGGGTTGCGGCGTATTCCACGGCAATTCGGAATCGTTATCCCCCGTCCCGGGGGTCGCACACCCCGCCACTACTGCAGACAGCAGTACCCCCATCAACAGAAAAAGCCCCCGAATAATTGCCTGTCTCATGGTGCTGCCGCGGCGGCGGGTTTCGCCCCGTAGTAGCGGAGTTCCGCATACTGCAGGCCGATGAGCACCAGATAAAGCAGAACCGCAATCAGCGCCAACACCGCCAGATTCCTAGTAGAGAACACGGTCGCCCTCCTGTACGGGAAGCCGCTCCCAGTCCCTTACGATCTCAGCAATCGAAAACTTCTCCCGCACCGTGCTGACCCGTACCTTGCCTACCAGCCGGTCACCCCGGTGAACCAATAGCTCTATATTGGGCACCAGACCATCCTTACTGCCCAGATCCACCACCACGAAGTTCCAGGGCCGGTTCACGATCAGCACGTTTCCGCTGAGTCCCCGGGGTACCGCCGCAGCTATGCGCTCGCCCAGGCGTGCTTCCAGATCGCGCACGGTGTGCTCCAGTGCGGTAACCTGATCCGCCAGGTCGCGCGCCTCGTCCTGTGCCCGCGCCAATTCTTCCCGCGTATCCTGCACCTCGCGCTCCAGCAGAGCCTTGTCATCCTGCAGCTGCTGGATCCTGGCCTGGGCCTGGGCCAGCTCGACTTCCTTGGTCTCCAATTGCGAACTGAGCGAGGCGATCTGATCCTTGGCGTCCTTCAGCTCAGACTGTACCGCCGCCAGCTCCTGCTGGACCGAGTCCAGCTCATTGCGGGCCTTTTCCAGATCGGCCTTGGTGTTCTGTACGCTCTCGTAGGTGTTGTCCGCGACCGCGGCCACCTGCGCCAGCGGACCTTGCATGCGGTTATAGTCAGCCAGGGCAGCAACGTCGAGATCCTCCACGTGCAGCTTCTCAGCAATCTGGATGACCGCTTCCTGGAAACGATCAGCCCGGCCGCGCAACTCCTCGCGCTTGGCAAAAAGCATGAGCCCCAATGACAGGGAAAGAACACTCAAGACGAGGAGCACCACGATAAGGGGTTTCAGCAGCTTTGCCATGGCTCCCTTCCTCGTTCCAAACTGGTGGTGTAAGAGACTCTGCGCTTCACATACTGATAGTATGGAGGCCCGTTCATGCTGTCAAATACCATCTGCCGGTCCAGCCGGTAACCTGCGCAGCCGTCAAGGGATTCAACGGTTGCGCCCGGCGCGGTGTCCACCTATATTACCTGCCATCTTTCAAAGAGAGGCGGAGGTGCACGATGACCAGAAACAATCGGCTGCTCCTGATTCTCCTGCTGCTTGTATGCGGCAGCCTTTCCGCTGGTGAATCCCAGCACGCTCCGCGCATCGTCTGCGATGAACCGGTCTATGATTTCGGGGAACGGGATAACCGCGGGGTGGTCGAACATACCTTCACAATCCGCAACGAGGGAGACCTCACCCTGGAAATCAGCCGGGTCCGATCCTCCTGCGGTTGTACCGTGGTGCAGACCAGCAGCCGATCCGTCCCGCCGGGAGGATCCGCCCAGATTACGGCGCGTTTCAATCTACGCGGACGACGCGGACCTCAGCACAAGACAATCACCGTCGAAAGCAACGATCCACGGCAACCGCGCCTCCTGCTTCACCTGCAGGGGACCGCCGTCCAGGAAATGAACCTGTCGCCGGATAGATTCTTTTTCGGTCAGACCAGCGCTGCCGAACCGGTCTCCCGTACGGTGACGATCAGCAGCGCGACGGTGACCTTCCACATTACCAATATCACCTGCAACAGCGCCCTGGTGAATGTGGATTCTGAGGTCGTGGAGGAGGGACATACCTACCGGCTGACCGCGCGGCTCAAAAACGCCGTTCCGGAGGGAAGCTTCCACGCCAATGTACGCGTTTACACTGATTCGGCGAAATACCCCACCATTGATCTGCCTGTCTGGGCAAAAGTCACCAGCGCCATAACCACGGCGCCCCGCGAGCTGGTGGTGCCTTCCCAGGGGCCCGTTCTGACCCGCTACATCGTGCTGCGCGAAACCGGCGGACACGCCTTCCACATCACCAACGTAAGCGTCCCTCAACCTGGCATCACCGTCACTACCAACAACTTCCCCGGCGGCGGCTACCGGGTCACCCTTTCCAATATTCAGCCTTCCCCGGAGCTGCGGGACACCGAGGTGATTATCGAAACTGACCACCCGCAGATGCCCCGGGTTACCATACCGTTCCGCGTACTGAGCATGTGATGGGGGCACCTTCAAGATTCCTGCGCATCCCGGCTGAATGGATCCCTTCCCGGGCACTCGCCGGCCGTGTATTGGCGATCCTGGCAGCGGCGGCGGTCCTGGCATCGGTTGCCAACAGCCTGTCGCCCAGAGGGATACCGTGGATCAAAGATTGGTCGCATCACTTGGAAAAGCAGGCATTCGAAGAAGGATTCGCGGTAATAACGTGGCATCGGATGAGGGAAGTCGTAGATCGCAGAAATGCGATCATATTTGACGCACGGTCCCTGGCCGATTACGACCGGGGCCACTTACCTGGCGCACTCCCGTTCCCGGAGGCACATCGGGAAAAATTTCTGGAGCAATACGTCTCGCTGCTCGACAAAGGAACACTCATTGTGGCTTACTGCTCCGGTAGCGAATGTGACGACTCCCTCCAACTCCTGCGTTTCTTGAAATCTGCAGGATGTACCAATCTGGCACTTTACGTCGGAGGTTGGGAGGAATGGCAGACCCTGCACAGCGAAAGGTGATCCGAGCCGCAAGGTGGGTGCACTTATGCTGTGCATTCGCGCTGGGCGCAGTATTCATCGCTGCATCCATCCCCAAGATCCTGCACCCGGAGGCGTTTGCACTTGCGGTCTTCCGCTATCATCTGCTGCCGGATCTCATGATCAATCCACTGGCGATCTATCTGCCCTGGCTGGAACTCACCTGCGGCCTGCTGATCGCCTTCGTACCCCGCTGGCGGAGGGCAGCGGCCTTGCTCATCATGGGCATGCTGCTGGTATTTTCGGCGGCGATCTCCATAAACCTCGCACGCGGGCTGGACATATCCTGCGGGTGCTTTTCGGTTGACCCCCGACACGGGCGTATAGGAGTGTTAAATATCGCGCGTAATCTGGTTCTGCTGGCGATGAGCGCCGCGGTCTATCTGACCGGTAGAGAATAGACAGCCGGATGGAGACGTCTCACGCACAGATTCGTATGCTTGGCCTGAGCGTGGCCTTGACCCTCGGTCTCTGCTGCCGGGTGTCGGCTCGTGACCGTTCCGAAAGTATGACTATGCGGGATTTCCTTGCACAGATGAAAGATCCGCGCAGCTTCTTTCTGCGGGTCCTTCCCGGCGAATCCGGGGCGGTCATTGTCGGCGGTAACCGGTTGCACCCTAACGAGTTCGCACGACTGCGCTTGATCAGCAGCAAACGCAGCCGCGCTCCGCTGGTCACCGTGGCCGGAATCAAGACGAAACCCGTGACCGCGCTGATTGATCCTTCCAGTACTTGGTCGTGGATGACGCTTCCGACCGCGGTCAAACTGCAGGCCACACCGTTGAGCGGCATCCCCTTCCAGTCTCCCGGTCATCTTCTCGACTCAGGAATAAGCGGAGTGGCATGCCGCGTCAGCACGCTTCTTATGGATACACTCCGCGTGGAGTCCGCACTGGTTCTCGCCACAGGAACCGCATCCCTGGGAAGCCTGGAACGCAACTGCCGTCCCGCACCGGAAATGGTGATTGGCGCAATTCTTCTTTCGCGCTTCAGGTCGCTGTCCTTCGACTTCCGCCAGAGGAAATTCATGGCCGCCAGCACATTTCCTTATCAGCCGAATCCCGCGAAGCTGGTAGGCAGCGGCGTCTTCCGTTGGGAGGGCACGCTGCCGCTGGTGGAGGCCCGTGTAAACGGTATTCCGCGCGATCTGGTCTTCGATCCGGCCGGAGACTACGCACTGTTGCTTCCCGAACTTCGCGAAACGGCAACGGTGAGACAATTGACTATCGGGGATCTGGTATTGCGGTCGGTGGAGGCGATTCCCCGTACTGATCCGCCACTGGCGCCGCCATCCTACGGAAGACTCGGCCGGCGGTGTTTCGATGATCTACGCGTGACTGTGGTCAACCCGCCCGGCCGTATCTATTTCGAACGCCCTTGAAGTGTACCTGCCTGGTATACGGCTCAGAGGTAATCTTCACGTTGCAGCCGGTCGAGGAAATCATCCGGTTTGACCAGCGGCGGAGGTGTGTAAGGCGGTGCTTCTTCAGCCATCTTGTCCAACTTCTCCCGCTTGATCCAGAAGGCCGGCTCCTGCTCGGCCAGTGCGATCGCTTTGGCATGACGCACAATCCGGTCCAGTTCTGCCACCAGGGCGGTAAAGTAAATTCCACTCAGCGGAGTGATTTCCTTTCCCGCCAGCCGTTCGGTCACCGACATCCTGGCGGCAATGCTGGCTTTCATATACAGGTCTCTTTCTTCCAGAATCCGGCGGGCGACTTCCTGGAAGTCGGCGCAGCCCGGGTCCAGGGACTCAATGACCAGTCGGCATACCTTGACCGCCTGCTCATACAACTCGAATGCCCGGTCGAGACTTTTCCGGTCAAAGGCGGCCAACGGATGGCGTTTCTGGTCAATAAGAATAGCTGCGACCGACTTTACGTGATCGCCGATGCGCTCTACATCGTCAACGCACCGTGACAGATGTTGGAGCAGGATTGCCTGGCGGCGGGAAAGCTTCCGGCCCGTCACTCGGGTGAGGTAGTCACGCAGGAGCCTTTTGACTTCGTTGACTATCTGCTCGTTGGCTTCGATTACCCGGACCGAACGGCGATTAATACGGAAAAACAGCTCGGCACAAAGGGCGAAACTGCGCATGCATACTTTCATTACGCGCTGCAATTCGCGCAGAACCGCGCAGATGGCCTTTTCCGGATAGGGGATCAACTCCTCCTCCAGGTAGGAAGGCTCCGGCGGGGCGCGGCGACTGGGCACCACCAGCGTGACCAGACGGGCAAAATGACGATACAAAGGTAGAACAATCGCGGAGGCCAACACCATCACAATGGTATGCAGGTTGGCGGTCTGATGGGTCAGGTCATGCGAGGTGAGGGGGATGAGATGCAACAGGAGGGGCGAAGCAATTATCGCCATAGCCACATTGAAAACATTGAAGAGCAGGTGGGCCACCGCCGCACGCCGGGCTTCGATATGGGTGCCGATACTCCCCAGCAGCGCGGTCGCACAGGTCCCGATATGAGCGCCCAGCACCAGAGGATAAACTTGAGCAAGATGAGTAAATACGCCGGCCTGGATCAGTGCGAAGCACATCCCGATGGTCGCCCCACTGCTCTGAATGATCCCGGTCACCGTAAGGCTCACCAGCACCCCAAGCAGCATACCCGGCAGTGTGGAGCCGTCCACCCGGGTGAGAAGAGGCGCCAGCGCCTCCCGGTGCGGCTTCACCGCTCCGCTCATCACATTCATTCCCAGGAACAGGAAACCGAAGCCTATCAGGGCCTGCCCGAGATGCCGCAGCCGCCCCCGGCAGACCAACTTCACCAGAAATCCCGATGCAATGGCGAAATAGCAATACTTGCCCAGCTTGAAGGAAATCATCTGCATCGAAAGAGATGTGCCGATATTGGCTCCCAGGATCGGAGGCACCGACTCTATCAGGGTCATCAGGCCGGCATTGATGAAGCCGACGATCATCACTGTCGTGGCACTGCTTTGGATGAGGAATCCGATAAAAGTCCCCAAGCCGATGCCCAGCAGAGGGTTGTCGGTAGCCCTCGCCAGAATGGTCCGCAATCGCCGTCCGGCCACCCGGCGCAGGCCCTCGCTCATGATATTCATTCCGAATATGAACAGAGCCAATCCGCCCAAAACTTCGAAAATCAGCAGTACTATGTCACCCGCACTCATCCGATTCCTTCAGTTACAGGTATTCCTCAAGCTGCAGGCGGCGGAGATAATCCTCCGCTTCGATCAGTTCCTTCACCTTGACCATCGGCAATGGCTCCGAAACCCGTGCCAGCTTGGATTCCTTTATCCAGAACTGCGGCTGCTGCTCAGCGAGTGCGATCACCTTGGCATGCTTCACCAGCCGGTCAAAGGTCGAAAGATACGCCGTAAGATAGATACCCGCACAGGGCGGAAAGCGCCCCGACACCAGTCGCTCAGTGAATTCCCGTTTGGCCTGCACACTTCTTCTCATGTACGCATCGCGTGCTTCCAGGATGCGGCGG
The DNA here is from genome assembly GCA_003641465.1 of Verrucomicrobiota bacterium. GTDB lineage: Bacteria > Verrucomicrobiota > Kiritimatiellia > B70-G9 > B70-G9 > B70-G9. The sequence continues at coordinate 9,336 of QNAJ01000001.1, forward strand.
GCGGCCTCTTGATGATCCTTCAACTCCGGCCTGAGGGATTCCACTACCCGGTCCACTACCTCCCGCGCCGCCACGTAAACACGGTAGAGGATTCCAAAAGTCTCTTCGTCCACGATGGTCTCCGGCTTCCGGAATCGAATCAGTGAAATCTCGCTGATGTCGGCTACGTGATCTCCGATCCGCTCCAGATCCACCATACAGCGGTTCAGATGCTGGACCAGGATCGCCTGGCGCCGCGAAAGCTGCCGCAATGATATCTGAGCGATATAGTCCCGCATCGCGTCCTTGATCTCATCCACCACATCCTCGTTCAGCCGTACCCGGCGCACTTTACGTGCATCCTCTTTCAGCATTATCTCCCCTGCCAGATACATGCTTTGACGACAGATACCCGCCACACGATGCAGCTCCCGGAGCACTGACCGCAGTGCCTCCTCCGGCCGATTGATCAACTGATAGTCCAGATAACTGCCGTCGGAAGGTTGCTCATCCGGAGCGATCATACGGCGGAGCAAAGCCGTAATCCCGCCTCTCAACACCAGGGTCAACAGCGTCCCCGCAGCCACACTTCCCAGATAAAGCAGGGCCGCCGCGCGCCCCGCATCGGCTACCGCGCCGATCACCCATCGGCCGGCCACAACCGCCGCCGCTGAAGAAACCAACGCCAGGATCAGCGGGATCGCGACAGCCCTTCGCGTCTCGATTTCGGTATCACGTGCCTGTCTCAGGACAAGACAGCCCGCCCCCAACTGAGCCCCGACAACAGCCGCAACCACTGCGCCGGGGCCCATCACACCGGCATGCGCCGCCCCGATGACCACCGCCAGCGGTGGGGCGGCACTCCCCGTTGACGCCGCCAACAGAAAAGCCCCTGCCAGAACCCCGGCCCATCCCGGCCACCCGCTTGTGAACGTACTGAACAGCCATGAAACCGTCTCCACATGTGCGCCGAGAGACCGGGCGATGGCGTCAATTCCCAGAAAAAGCAGGCCGACGGCCATTATCCCGCCCCCGATCCGCCGCATGCGCCCGGCGGCCGCCATACGGATGGCAAATCCCACCGCAATGGCGATGAAAAAATAGGGGCTGAGTTTGAGCGAAAGCACCACGACCCCCACGGCGCTCCCCACTGCGAGCCCACACCACAAGGCCAGCGAGTCTTCCAGCGCCACCAGACGCGCGTTAAGGAAGGAAATCAGCAGCAGCCCCGCCGCGCGCGACTGCATTAGAATCCCCCCCACCATCCCCAAAAGGAACCGGCCCGCTGTCCGGCTCCGGGTACGGATCGCCTGCTTGCGGAAGTAAGCCCCCACCGCCTCACGCATCTCGGCGGCAAGCAAGTCCAGTGCAAATATGAAAAGGGCGAGCCCCCCGGCAAATCCGGACAACAGGAAAAACATATCTCCGGCACTCATGGTCTCGGACTACCCCTCACGGCTTCTGGCGTGGGGCACGAACAATTATCCCCTACCGGCTGCTGTGGTGCGAGCCAAAAGCTCTCGCCCAAGTCGCCCAGCACGCAAAGGCGGAATTGGTTAATGGTTAGTCGTTATTGGGTTATTGGAGAATGTCTACGTGGTCTCAGGTCTGCCGGACGCGGTATGAAAAAAAACTCTTGGCCTAATGGCGCACAGATCGGAGGTCGGGGGGGACGGAGGTCGCAGAAGCGATAAAGTTGCTGGGTTGTTATGTTGCTGGTTGTTGGGAGGCATGAAGTAGTTGGAGCAGCATTCTCTCTTGTCCCAGGAAGAAAGGGGCTCTCGCAAGGAGCACAAAGCACGCGGAGGGGGGTTGGTTAATGGTTGATATTGGGTTACTGGAGAGTGTGTAGGCGCTATCAGGCCGCGCGTGCGCGGAATGACTTCCACCCCCTCTCCCCTGCCGTTGCCTGACCGCACAACGGCCACTACATGCCGCCGGCGCCGGGACAAGTGCCCCATCAACGAACAACCATCAACCAAAGTGTAGTAGCCGCTCTTGGCTTGCCCGGCATTCCACGGGGCGCTTGTCCCGCCTTCAGCGGGATCAAAACGATCCTCTCGCAAAGAGCGCCAAGGACGCGAAGGGATGCGACTGAGGTCGGGGGCGGAGATCAGATGAGGGTTGGTAGTTGTTAGGTTGTTAGGTTGTTAGGTTGCTCGGTAACGCACAGGAAGAATGGCAAGAATCCCTCCCAACAGCCAGCAACCATTAACCAGCCCATCCCCTTGGCGCGCTTGGCGGGTGTTGTCCCACCTTGGGCGGGTACTTCCCGCGCCGCCCTTGCGCTGAGATTTACTCCTCCTCCCCCTCATTTCAGACTTTTAAAAGTCTGAAATCAGCTCCGCTGAATAGAGGTGTCCGCACTAGGCCTGCCCCGACGGTTCAGTCCTCATCCGGCGCTTCCCCCGTAGTCAGCACAATAGGAAATCTATCGCCAAGCTCGCCAAGGAAGCAGTTTGGATGAGAGAGGGGGCTCGCAAGGACCCAGAGCACGCAAGGAGAGAATGGCAAAAAGAGGGTCTTCCGATTCCCAACAACCAGCAACCATGAACCGCTATCTCCCCGACCTCCGACCTCTGACCAACCGACTTCCGCCCATCCCTCCCCTTTCCCAACAACCATCATCTCAATAACCATGAACCAACCTGCGCCGGAAGTCTGCGGAACCACCACGACGCCCGAAGGGACCCCTCAACAACCCAACAACCGACAACCTGACAACTCACAATCCGGCAACCCGGCATCCGATCATAATCACTAATCAAGGGCTGATCCGGTAATTCCCATGGCGTAGAATGAAAATATGAGGTGGCGGCCTGTCAGTATGATTGCCGTCGCTGCATGGCTGACTGCCGCATACGTCACGCCAGCCGCCGACCTCTACGTAAACGCGGCCACCGGCAGCGATACCAACTCCGGAACCTCCCCCCAAACGCCGCTGCGGACCATTCAACGGGCCGCCGATCTCGCCAGCCCGGGTACCGTCATCCATATTGCCCCCGGTATCTACCGCGAAAGCATCACGCCCCCCAGCGGGGCGCCGGGATCGCCGATCGTATTCTGCGGCGAGGGTACCGGGCAGGAGGTCATCGTCTCCGGAGCAGTTCCCTCCGCGGATCTGGCCTGGACCCGCCTGCTTTCCAACTCCATCGGATTGCCCGCCGATGTGGATCCCACTAACGTGTTCTGGGCCGATATTTCCGCCTGGAGTTCCCCGCCCGAGTTCCTGGTGCTCGAGGACGGGACCAACCGCCTGCATCTTCCGAAGGCCCGGGAGCCCGACTGGGAGGTGACCACCGAATGGAAATATCACGAAAACTGGTGGCTGGCGGAAAGCGGCGACAGCAACTACCTCCGGGACACGTCCAACGATCCCACCGGCCAGTATACGGATGTTCAAAGCGGACACCTGGGCTGGATCAACGGGTTGACCAACTCCTTCCTGACCGGAGCGGTCCTCTTCGCCACCGATGGGCTGGAAGGTCATTACACCTATCGCCGCATCATTTCCGGGCACTGGGCGGAGTCAGGGACCGTCAGGGTGGCCTCACCGGTAAGCTTCGACGACACGCTGCCCGGATTCGGAAGCAATACCAAATACTTTGTGGAAGGCCTCCCGCAGTTGCTGGATCTCCCCGGGGAGTGGTGCGTGCTGACGGACGCGCATCGGCTCTATCTCTGGCCTCCCGATGGAGACGATCCGGGCACCCTGTCACTCGAGATACCCCGGCGTACGGTGGGATTCGAATTGAGCGACTGCGCCCATGTCCATCTGCAGAACCTTGTCATCCAGGATATCAACGACGCGAATGCAGGCTATACCGGTCAAGATGGCGCGGTGAGACTGGAAAACAACTCTTCCAGCACCGATCTGCTCCTGGACAGGGTGGTGATCCGTGACTGCGGCGTAGGTCTGCGTATCTCCGGTGACGGCTCCGCCGGGGTGATCAGCAACCTGATCATCCGCAACTGCCACATCGGTCCGTGTGAAGGTCTGGGCCTGATCAGCCTCTACTGGCCGACGGGACCCACTAACCCGGCGGGCATCCGCGGTGTGACCATCCAGAGCAACGAGTTCCATTACCTCGGATTCCGCCCACGCATTGATATGGGCATCGGTATCCTCATCGAATCCCCGCACCAACTGCTCTTTCAGGGCAATCACGTTCACCACGTCATGCAGAACGGCATGCAGCTTGACGGCGGTTACGATACCTGCAGCCTGATCTACGGCAACATCTTCGAGTATTGCTGTCAGGGAGCCGCCGACTGCGCCGGGCTGAAAATCTGGGCCGACGGATCCTGCGTCCGCAACCTGCTCGTCATGCGCAATGTATTCCGCCATAACTACGGCTGGACATGGGCGGCTCAGCAGATCAACTGGTGGGATACCTCGCGGGGCCGACTGGCTGGGTTCGGCGCATACTGCGACATTGTCAGCAGTGACGCACCATCAACGAACGCGGTAGTACTCTTCCGAAACGAGTCGTACGATAACGGGAATGCCGGCTTCTACCTGAACCGGTCCCGCCGGATCGTCCTCTGGAATAATACCTGCCTCCGCAACCCGCGGGGCATCGTCCTGGCGGACGAGTTCAGCAGCGCAATGAATGAAGGCAACCAGGCGCTCAACAATCTGTTTGTCCTGGAATGCACCAACTGGTCCGCCCCGCTGCCGGACAGCGGAATAACCATCCACCAGGACCCGGCAGCCGCGGGCATAGTGACCTGCGACTTCAATCTTTATCGCTGCCGCGGATACAGTGCGGCCATGGTGCACTACACCAATGCGGACTGGGAGTACGCTGTGTACGAGGACACCGCCGCAATCCGATCCGCCTCCCCATGGGAAGACCACGGCACCGACGCAGCGTCCAATGAAAGCGTGGTGGTGGATGAATTCATCCCCGACTGCAATCTCCCGCTGAACAGCGCGGCGGTGGATGCCGGAACCCGCATTTCTTCTGCGGTAACCGGACTGATCGCCCGTCTGGAGCAATCCCTGGGCATCGAAATATCCGACGATCCTTCGTGGGGAACCAACCGTGACAGCGGCGCACACGAATGCATTCCCACCCCCTTCGCCATTACCAACATCGCCGAATACGACGGCCGTTTCTCCCTGGTTTGGACCAGTGTCTACGGGGCGCTCTACAACGTGGAAAGCTCTACTGATCCGGCCACGGATGGTTGGACACTGCAGGAGCAGGTTCCCTCGGATGGCTACTCCACCGGCTGGACATCGCCTCCTGCCGCATTACCGGTCCATATCTTCCGCGTCCGGCTTGAAGGTCCCGAATAATCAACACTGCCGATCATGTAGATCGTCCATACCACCTGCAGGCTGACCGGAGGTTTGAATTCCGCAAACTGGATATCGCCCGTCCATCCATCCGTGGCCGCCGCAAGGTATGAAGGTTCTTCCCCTCCGCTCACAATGAACCGCCCAGCACGTAGCAAGCTGCCATAATCACTAATCAAGGCCTGACCCCGGGATCCTGACTGGCGGGGTACCTTCCGGGGATCGGATTTCGCCCAGCCACGCAGCCACCGCCGCCTTCTGGCTGGGAACACTGTCGGAGTACACGTTCAGGTAGGTGTGTAGATTCCGCAATGATCGGAGGTGATAGGGAGAGCCGAAGGAAGTGAACACCGCCGCCGGATGTTCGCGGTAGAATGCATTCATGAACATCAGGTTGCGGGGACCTACACAGCGCACCGTCATGCTGCACCAAGTGGCCTTGATGGCGAAATTGACAAAAACCGCGTCGTAGCGCCCGGTCTTCCGGAAGAAATCAAAATCCGCCGGGTTCCTTAAATGGTCAACCTGAAAGCCGCGACGCCGCAGTTCCTCGTCCACCACCGGCAACTCGCTCTCGTCCAGGGACATGGTGACCGTGAGCACGCGGGAACCGGAACGCAGTCCGCGCAGGGGCAGTACGCCGCGCTCGTTGCGCACGCAATGAACCGCTGAACAAGCGATTTTCCCGGCAATCTCCTGCCAGCGGAGGCGGTCGGCCGCATCCGGCTCCGGTGCGAACGACGCGCCGCGATGCAGTCCCAGCGCCGCCTTGAGCTCCAGAATCCTTCTCACCGAGGCCCGCAGCCGGCCAGCCTCAATGCGTCCGCTTCGCACCGCCTCAAGAAGTATCTCAAAGTCGTCCGGCACGTGAGCCAGAAGCAGGACGTCGCAACCCGACTCGAATATCGCCAGCGTCCGTTCCGGGCGACCCAGGCAGCCGGCAACGCCGCCCATGTTCATATCATCGGAAGTGATCAATCCGCGGAACCCCATCTCCTCCCGCAGAAGCCGGGTTGTGATGCGCCGGCTGAGAGTCGCCGGGCGGGGAATGCCTCCGACGACCTTGTCGCCATCCCAGGCCGGCAGCGCAATGTGGCCGATCATAATCGTGGCAACCCCTTCCCCGATCATGGCGGCGAAGACCCGGCCGTGAAGTCGCTTCCATTCTTCCAGGGAAAGGCGGTTAACCGAGGTGGTAACGTGCTGATCCACGTCGTCCACACCGTCGCCGGGAAAATGTTTCGCGCAGGCAGCGACATGGTGCTCCTGGAGTCCCCGGATGAAGGCCGCCGTCAGGGGAATCACCCGATCCGGCCGGTCACCCCACGACCGGGTGTTGGTTATCGGGTTGTCCGGATTAAGGTTAAGATCCACAACCGGAGCAAAAGCCCAGTTGATTCCACAGGCCCGTGCAAAGCGTGCGGCACATTCGCCGGCAGCGTAAGCCCATTCAGCGTTACCTGCCGCGGACACCGCCAAGGCATCCGGAAACTGGGGAGCATCAACGATTGAGGCCGGCCCGCTTTCCAGATCGGAGGACACCAGAAGCGGGATGCGGGCCGACTCCTGGAGTCTGGAGATGCGGCGGCGGTGGTCATCCAGAGTGCCGTGCCAGGTGAAAATCCCACCCACGGGAACCCGCTGCCAGTTCTCGGCCAGGTAGTCCACCGTGGAATCGTCTGAACCGCCCCCTACACAGCAGATCTGACCGCAGAGCTCTTCGAGAGACAGGCTTTTCAGAGTGCTTTCGACCCACTGCCGTGCTTCCGGTTCGAGTTCGCGGCCTGACATTCTGGAGACTCCAGCTTAACCCTTGAGCCCCGTCATGGAGATACCTTCAATGAAGGTCTTCTGTGTGAAGAAGAACAGTACGATTATCGGCAGCGTCACCAGCGTACTGGCGGCCATGAGATAGTGCCACTCGGTCCCGCCGTGCTGGCTCTGGAAGAACTGCAGCCCCAGCGCCAGGGTAAACGTCTTCTGGTCAGTGAGGTAAATCAGCGGACCCAGAAAATCGTTCCAGGTGAACATGAACTGGAAGAGAGCCACGACCATCAGGGCCGGGCGGCAAAGGGGGAGCATTATCTGCCAGTAAATACGCAACTCGCTGCACCCATCTATGCGCGCCGCGTCGGAGAGATCCTTGGGAATGGTCATAAAGAACTGTCTCAGCAGGAATACGTTGAAAGCTCCGGCAAAGAATGACCCCACCCAAAGCGGTCGGAGAGTCCCAATCCAACCCAACCAGCGGAACATGCAGTAGATCGGGACCATGACCACCGGGAAGGGGATCATCATCGTAGCCAGGGCCACCAGGAACACCTTATTGCGGCCTCTCCACTGAATCCGCGAAAAGCCATAGGCTGCCAGCGAGCTGGAAAAGACAGTCCCTATGACGGTAAGGAAGCAGAGTATCAGGGTGTTCTTGAGATAAAGGGGAAAATACTTCATCGCCCGGATAGCGTTGATGAAGTTCTCCCACCGCGGAGCCACCTTACGAGTGAGACGGGCGACGGGCACCACCCACCACTGGTCCTTGGCTTCCCGGCCGGAAATGCGCTTTTCCGGGAAGACCCTTACCCACGGATTCTGCGCGCTTGCCGGGATCTCTTCCAGAATTCTGACCGGTATCTCCTCGATTTCCCCGCTGATATCATGCCGAATCAGTTTCCCCTCCCGCACCTGGCTCTGGGGAACGACAAAACGGCGGGCCAGCAGCGAATCGTATATCACGTAGGAAGGCTCGGTGATGGTTTCCCCCTTCTTGACCGGCATCCGGCGGCCGTCGATCTCCGCAAAATACCGGTAAGGAATCCAGGTGGGTGGCATGGACATGGTCTGTTCTATGGGTTTCAGTGCAGTGGAAATCATCCATGCCAAGGGCAACAGGAACACCAGCGATCCCGCCAGCAATACGGTGTAGAGAACAAACCTTGCGACTGTTCTGCCGTAATAGCGCTCTTTCACGTCCTATTCCCCTGCATAGTAAATGTGTCTGCGTGTGGTCTTGGTAGCCACCCACGTCAGGAAGAAAATGATGATGAACAGGACCCAGGCCATGGCACTGGCGAATCCCATCTCGTAATAGTCAAAGGCGTTCTGGTAAAGGTAAACGGCGTAGAAGAGGGCGGACCTATTCGGGCCTCCGCCGCCGAACATGATGTAGGGCTGAGCAAACACCTGCAGCGCTCCGATAATCCCCATGATGAGGTTGAAATAGATTACCGGGGAGATCATCGGAATAGTGATGTGAAAGAATTTTTGCCACGCGCTGGCGCCATCAATTACCGCTGACTCGTACAGTTCCCGCGGCACGTCCTGCAACGCCGCCAGGTAGATCACCATCGAGCCCCCCACGCCCCAGACGGACATGAGGATAAGCGAGGGCTTGGTCCACTTCTCGTCCGCCAGCCAGTCCGGCCCCTGGATACCCAACAGGCCCAGCAAGTAGTTCAGAATGCCGTACTTACCGTTGAGGATCCACAGCCAGATCATGGCGCTGGCCACCATCGGCACCAGCGAGGGAAGGAAATAGACGGTCCGGAAGACCGGCCGCGCCTTTATCTGCTGGTTGAGCATTACGGCGATGAGCAGGGATACCACCAGACAGAGCGGAAGGGAAAAGATCGTATAATAGAAAGTATTGTAGAGCGACTTCCAGAACACCTTATCGGTGAACATGTCGCGATAGTTCAGCAGACCCACCCAGACCGGCCGGGAAAAAACATCGTAGTCGCAGAACGAGTAATAAATGCTCGCCAGCGCCGGATACAGGGTGAACGCCAAAAAACCGATGATCCAAGGGCTGATAAAAGCCAGCCCGATACCCAGATTTCTCCACTCGCGCCGCGTCATAGTCCGCGCCACTCCGCAATACGCCTCTCGCGTATCTTCAACCAGCGTTCGCGCTCTCGATCGAATCTCAACTGTACTCGTTTCTGCACCGTGCGCAAAGCCTGTGCCGGTGTCTCAATCAGCGAAAAAATGCGATCCACCGCAGCATTCATCTCATCGCCCAGGACCATCCATATCGGCGTCTGCGGAACGGTTCTGACGTACGGACTGCGGGCCATCTCTATGAATATCTTGATGTAGGGATTAGGATGGTTGCGGATGAAATCCTCGCTCATCCGGGAAAGCGGACTGAACTTCCGTTGGCCCATACAGAGTTTCTCCATGGCCGGCTGGGTATTCACGTAGCGGATGAATTCAAAGGCCTCCTTCACATGCCGGGCGCCCCGGGGGATTACCAGTACGTCACACTCGGCGATAGTCACATACGGGAACTGGTCGGTGTGAGCCGCGGGAAACGGCGCCGCACCCCACTCGAGCTGAGGTGCATACTTGTCTATGAAGTTGTACATCCACACTCCCTGCAGCTCCATCGCCACCTTCCCTGACAGGAACGGGTTTTGCGGCGAAGCGAAATTGCCGAATGATGCACCAAAGCGCCGCAGGTTTTCCAGCCCGTATTTCTTGGGGTAACTCTGAAACCAGCGGAAGGCTTCGATATTCTCCGGGCTGTCGGCGGTGATGCGATCCTTTCCATTCCACAAGCCCGCACCGAACCAGTAGCCCCACATGGGATTCCACCACCCCGGCTCGGTAGGCACGAACCCCAGCTGGATGATGTCGAATTTCTTGGAGCGCTTTTCCTCTTCGGTCAGGTCTGAAAAATGCACCTTGACTTTCTTGCCATTGCGCTCGACGACAACCAGCGTGATCTGCTCGGCCATGCGGTCCAGTTCGGCAATGCTGCGGGGCGGCTGTTCAGGATCCAGCCCGGCCTCGCGAAACATTTTCTTGTTCCAGTGCAAGGCGAGAGTCGCCGGCGTGCTGGGCAGCGCCCACACAAAACCCTCGTGACTGCACAGCTCCCAGAAAACCGGAATATAGTCGTCAGCGGTGATGCCCGCCTCCTCCAGATACCGGTTCAACGGTGTCAGGGCCCCCTTCTCCGCATAAACCGGGATGTTGAAGGACCATAACCCGGCCACGTCCGGGGGATTCCCGCCGGCGGTGGCCAGCATCATCTTGCGGTCAATCTGGCTGACCGTAAGCTTGCGCACGAAGATACGATTCTGCGAACGGTTGAAGTCATCCACCACCGCCTGCATGGCCTCGCCTTCGAACCCGGTCCACTTTTCCCAATAGTCCACGATGATCCGGCCGTCAGGCGTACGGTCCGATGGAGGCCGCACGCAGCCGGAAAGTCCCACGGCTGCGACGGCTGATGCCAGCAGAACACCGATTTTCGCGACCCGAAAGTCAGCCACTTTTCCTGCTCCGCCTTCTTGTACCCGAGATGAATCCGGCCCCGGACCGACTGCCCGGGACAAACGCGGTCACCACAAACACATATTTTGCCCTCAAAATGCAAGCACAAAAAGGCCGTCCGTGGTCATCGACGCCGTCAGGGCGCATCAGAATCTCCAAAGCTGCTCTGGTCTTGCGACTCGCCGGCTTCATGCCCGGTGACGCCGGCCGGTCGGCCGAGAAGCGAGGCAACCTTCTCAACAAGCTCGCTGCTCTTGAAAGGCTTGTTTATCAGGTCCACGCACTGCTGCCGCATTAACCGCCTGCACTGATCGCTGCGGGCGAACCCGGTGGCCAGCAGAAATGGGACCTCCGGGCTGATCTCCCGGATACGCTGGAATGTCTCTACACCGTCCATGCCCGGCATGATCATGTCCAGGATCACCAGCCCTATCCTCCGGACGTGCTCCCTGACCAGATCCACCGCCGCCGCCCCGCTCGACGCCTCCAGCACCGGGTAGCCGCTGGCCTTGAGAATCTCCGCTATCATCTGGCGCACAATGGCCTCATCGTCTACAACCAGAACCGTATCCGCACTCACCCGCGCCGGAGGCTTTCCCGGAGGTCGCGCGACATGTTCGGGCAAGTAAATGCGGAAGGTGGTCCCCCGGCCTTCTTCGCTCTCTACCAGAACATCTCCGCCGTGATTGGTGACGATCCCGTAGACAATTGAGAGGCCCAGCCCCGTTCCCTCCTCCTTGGTGGTGAAGAAGGGGTCGAAGATATGCGCGCGCACCTCCGGATCGATTCCCGGGCCCGTGTCGGAAACCACCAGACACACCGCACGGCCCGGAATCGGACGCTGCAGCATCTTATGCTCGTTCGCTGTGAGAGGACGGACTTCGACCGCAATGGTCAGCCGGCCACCTTCAGCACGCATGGCCTCGATGGCGTTGATGCACAGATTCATCACCACCTGAACCATCTGCGACCTGTCCCCCAGAATGCGAGGAGTCTGCTCCGGACGCTGGACCTCGACCTGCACGTTACGCGGCACGCTGGGACGCAAAAGGGCCAGAACTTCTTCAATCACTTCAAGAACCGAAAGCGGCCGTCGCTCCACGTGGGACTTGCGGGAGAAGGAAAGGAGCTGGCGTGTCAGTTCTGCAGCCCGCCCGGCAGATTGCTCGATCAGCTTCAGATAGTGTTCGAGCTCGGAACCGGGCGGCACGCGGGACTGAAGCATGGAAGCAAAGCCCAGGATACCACTGAGAATATTGTTGAAATCATGAGCGATTCCCCCCGCCAGCATTCCCACCGCATCCATCTTCTGCGCCTGGATCAGATGCTCCTCCAGCCTGCGGCGCCGGTTCTCCTCTTCGGCGGCCTGCATTCGTCCTGCCAGATACAGCGCCGCAATAGTGAGCAGGTCGAGCTGCGCCCGCTCGAAGTCGCGCTCGCGATCGTCGGCAACCAGTAATGCACCCCAGACCCTGCCAGAGGAGTCGCGCACCGGAGCAGCCAACAGTGACGCCAGATGCAGAACCTTCACCGCGGCCTCATCCGCCATCGTTTCCGCCGCCGGGAGCCGGCCGCGGAAACAGGGCAGGCCGCGCTGCAGGACCTTGCGCGTGAGGGACTCAAGCGCCTGCCGGCAGGTATCCTCGGGTACCGGCGGTGGAATGTCCTCGCGCCACACAATCGTACGGCAGCCTCCATCGGCATCCGCCACCCACACCACCAGGGGATTGAACATGCGGTGCAGAATGCGGCACATCCCTTCAACGTACTCCTCGAAGTCCGGAGGTAATTGCCCCACATCGCGGAAAAGGCGGGTCATCCGCACGATCAGATCCTGAGCCTTCTCGTGCTGAGAAAGGGTTTCCGCGGCTGTGCGCCGCAGGTCCATCTCCCGCCGACGCCACCGGGTTATGTCCCGCGCCACCGCAAGGATACCGCGCGCCTTGCCGCTCTCATCGTGAAGTACCGAATGCACCTGTTCCACCCACACGTAGGAGCCATCGCGGGATTTGAGCTGGTACTCAACGGCTATCCCGGTGTCACTGGCGACGCATTCACGCAGACCCGCCTTCAGTTGGGCAAGATCTTCCGGATGGACCAGGTCCTCCCATACCTTTTCCCCGGTAAACAGTTCATCCACCCGTACACCCGTAAGACGCTCAAAAGCCGGGTTCGCCGCCAGGATCGAACCGTCCGTCCCGAATATGAGCACCGGATCAGAAGCCTCCCGGAAAAGCACGTTGAAGCGTTCATCGGCGGCTTCAAGGGCATACGCCAGCCCGCGTTCCCGGCTGATATCCCGAGCCATTCCGCGCACGCCCACAGTACTTCCATCCGGACCCCGCAAAGGAAAAAACGAAAACCAGAATGTGCGGCGCGTACCCGGAGGCCACTCGGTCTCCAGCTCGATCCCCCGCAGAGGTGTCCCGCGCAGCGCCATTCCCCAGCAGGACTCGAACTTCGCCCGCGAAGATGAGGCCAGCAGACCGGCAAGCATCTCTGGAGCCGAAGAGGTCTCCTCTCCTCCGGCGGCCCGTGCCAGGGCAGTAACTCCCGAAACAATCCTCCCGTGGGGGTCACACTCAAAGAACACTATCCGACTGTGCAGCCCGGCAAGCTCCTCCCCCAGCCTGCTCCAGCGGTCGTCGGCATCCACAGTAACCAACACCCCGGCCTCGGGATCCGGCGCCGCAGCGCGTACGCTCAGCCGCAGAAATCCTTCTCCTTCCGCCAGCGGAACCCAAATGCTGTCGCTCTTGCTCCGGTTACCGCCGCTCACGCCTAATTGTGCAATCTGCCGCTCCAACCAGGGCCAACGCCGAAGCAACTCCTTTGCGCCGCCGTTGGCACAGGTAACGCGGCCTTCGACCGACACGCGGTAGAGGCCGGTCCCGGCACTTTCGGTCAACTCATCCGGGGAGATGGATTCCTTGTCTTGCGGAGCATCCATCGCAAACCGCCACCGTCCGGCCTTCAGAGGGCACCGCCAGTGAAGCATGCCACATTCACCGGTAGGGGGCCAGCCGCAATGCGGCTGCCGGAAAGGTTACCCTGCGCTCAAGCCGCCGGCCGATCACTGACTGCCGGGAGAATCATACCTCCCGGGACCGGCGGGTGAAACTGCTCCGCGGCTTGCGGGGGCGGGATCTTCGCGGCTGCAGAGGCACCGAGTAGATATCGTGGGAGACCTCTCCGGGGGGCTCCGGCTGGCGCACTTTTTTCGGCTCCAGGTCTATCCCCCACTCCCGACAGACAACTCGAAACCGAACCCGATAGTATTCGTCTGATGCACTCACTTGCGTTCTCCCCCACTGCAACCCGGGTCTCATTCAACAGACTCGGAAAATACCCAGCTTCTATACTTCCGGGTTCATTCCGTCAATCCTAACTGCCAATTCTTTCACACTTTTTCCGAAACTACGCGGGAATCCGCCAGGAAGGCAGGATCGGATCATGCAGTCCCAATACCGGAGCATGCTGGCGCCATTCTGAACCGGCCAATCCCGCGATCATGGCGGCGTTGTCGGTGCAGAATTGCGGTTCACTCAGCCGGAGACGCACGCCGAAATCTCTGCCGGTCTCCTCAAGAAGACGGCGCAACAGCCGGTTCCGCGCTACACCGCCAACGCAACCCAATGCCGCAAATTCACCATTTTCCAGCGCGCGGCGCAGCGGCCGGATCAGGGACTCCAGCACGGCCGCCTGATATGATGCGGCTGTATCCGCAATACGGCCCGGTTCGATGGACTCCGGATGGCGTTCTACAAAGTATCGCAGCGCGGTCTTCAACCCACTGAAGCTGAAGCACAGCTCCGGCGACAGTCCCTCCGGCACCATAGATGCATCGCGTACCTGCGGGCGCGGCAACGGCACCCGTGCGGGGTCGCCGTCCGCCGCCGCTTTCTCAATCGCCGGCCCCCCGGGGTAGCCGAGTCTCATGATGACCGCACCCTTGTCCAAGGCTTCCCCGGCGGCATCGTCCACAGTTTCGCCGAGAAGATGCAGGCCGCCGTCGGCATTCAGTTCAAGCAACATAGTGTGCCCCCCGGAGACCAGCAGGACGAGCATCGGCGAAACTTCCGCGGGCTGCGGCGACTCGGCGCCCAGGAAAAGAGAATAGACATGGGCTACCAGATGTGAAACACCCCGGACGGGCCTATCCAGACTCAGTCCCAAAGCACGGGCCGCGGCGGTGCCCACCAGAAGGGCCGGCGCAAGACCCGGCCCGCGGGTAACAGCGATTTCTTCAATGCTTTCCCATGGCAGTCCGGCATCATCCAGAGCACGCTGGACCACCACAGGCAACTTCTCCACATGGAGACGCGAAGCAATCTCCGGAACGACACCCCCGAATGCCTGATGCCTGGCGATCTGGGAATAAACCACATTGGAGAGAACCTGACGACCGTCACGCACCACTGCCGCAGCGGTCTCGTCACAGGAAGTCTCTATGCCCAGAATCAACACCTGACCGGCTCAGCGGCTGGCTGCGGCCAGCGCCGCACCCGGTTTGTGCAGCGCGGCCTGCTCGAACAGCAGGACTCCCTTGAGGACACTCACGGCGCGCTCCAGCTGCCGGTCGGGGACTTCCGGTTCTGACTCGGGCAGCCGTTCGTCCTTGGGGCGTGTGCGTTGCAACTGCAGCCGCTGCCATTCCTCCGCGGACACAGGAACCACAATATCCGGCTCAATGCCGCGGTCCTGAATGCGGCGATGTGACGGCGTGTAGTAGTGGGCGGTGGTCAGCCTGATCGCTGAGCCTTCCGATAGCGGTATCACGGTCTGTACTGATCCTTTCCCAAAGGATTTCTCGCCCACCAGAACCGCCCGGCGGTGATCCTTCAGTGCACCGGCCACGATCTCCGAGGCACTGGCACTGCCGCCGTTGATAAGCACCGCCAGAGGCAGATCCACCAGATGCCGGAGACCACGCGAGCGGAAGGTCTGCAGCACCCGGTTGTTGCGCCCCTCGGTGGTTACGATCAAAGCCCCCCGCGGCAGAAAGCGCTGAGAGACCTGCACCGCCGAAGAGAGCAGTCCGCCAGGGTTGTTGCGCAGATCAATGATGAGTGCCTTGAGCCCCTGCTCGCGCAGTTCATCAAGTGCACGATCCAAAGCCGCTCCCACCGGTTGATTGAACTGCGTGATCCTCAGATACCCGATGCCATCTTCCACCATCCGTACATCCTTGATGCTGGGTACCTTTATTTTCGCCCGGGTGATAGTGACTTCCTTGATTTCCTGAGTCCGCGGCCGGAAGATACGGATGGTGACCTGGGTTCCCGGTTCGCCCCTCAACTTGTGCACCGCGTCGGGCAGCGAAATGCCCTCAGTGGACTCTCCTTCAATCTCGATTATCCGGTCACCCGCCATCAATCCCGCCCGATAGCCGGGCGTGTCCTCCATGGGAGCAACGATGGTAAGGATGCCGTCCCGGATGCTGATGACGATACCCAGTCCGCCGAACTGCCCGCTGGTATCGTCCCGCATGTCCTTGTACTCTTCCGGCTCCATGAATTCGCTGTGCGGATCCAGACCGCGCAGCATGCCGTGCAATGCCTTGTAGATCAGATCCTTGTAGGAAGTCTGCTCCGGTTCAACGTAGTTGGCCCGGATCTGTTCCAAGACATGAGTAAAAAGCGAGATATACTGATAGGCACTGCGCTTTTCATCCTCTGCAGGCGATTCCTCGGAGTATATGCGGGCGCTGATGATCAGGTTGACCACCAGCAGGACCGCCCCCATGACCCAGAGGGAGCGCCGGTAAACTCTGGCGCCTTTCCACGACGGCATCCGTTTCTCTCCCACATCGCAGCGCAAGTGACTAACTCTAGTCCAGCCCGTCCGGCGTTGCAACCCCGCCGTGTATGCGCCGGCGCTGCATCCTTGCCGCCGCTCCCGGAGTGTACTAGATTGAGCGCGGGACGCGGACAGCTGCTCAGCGCTCCCGGGGTGGCATGGCAAAGACCAAGGACAGGGATCCGGAATCAGATCCCCACCGCAAGGCGGATCGAGGCTCTCTATATGATCTGAAGCCTCACCGCACCCGTTTCGCCGCCAACCAACCCGATGAAGGGGAGCGCTGGCAGGCGCTGCGGCACACCGTAGGACACCGCATGCTGGTTTCCAATATCCGCACTTTCGTCATCAGCGCGGTGGTCATGACCGGCTTCCTGATTCTGGCGACCTACGTGGCCGATCGCATCTGGCGTTTCAAGGAACAGCGACATGTTTCCCGAGGAGAAGCCCCCGCGCCGGCGGCTGACAATAGAAGCATATCTTCACGTGAGACAGCATCGCCACCTGGGCTTACACCCACCAACCCGGCTACCGAGCTCGACCCGGAAAAGCTCCGTAAGGCCATTTTTCTTACCCGGTCGGCGGAAGCACTCGAAAAAGCCGGCGACCTGAAAGAAGCTGCCGGGCGCTACCAGGAAGCACTCAAGGTCTGGCCATACCTGGTGGATGCCTGGGCGCAGCTCGGGCGGGTATACCTGCAACTGCAGGATTTTGATAATGCCGCCCGCGCCCTGGAGCGGGCGGTGGAAAGTGACCCGTCCAACCCGGCGCTGCTCAACGATCTTGGGGTGGCGTATCTGTACCGGAACCATATACCCATGGCCGCCGAATTTTTCCGGGCCGCTGTGGATATTTCCCCGGACTACGCTCCCGCGCTTTTCAATCTGGTGCTCTGCTCGCTGGCAACCGAGGATATCGAAACCGCCCGCGAACAGCTCGAGGCCTACCTGCGCATCAGGCCGGATGATCCCCGGGCTCTCAAGGAGAAAGCCTACCTCCTGGCCCGGGAGGGAAAATACCGCGAGGCCTTGGCGATCCTGCAGAAAGCCATCATCCACAACCCGGAATGGGCCCCTCTCTATTTCGATGCCGCAGCCGCCGCAGCTTTGCTGGGCAGTACGGAAGACGCCGTCGCTTACCTGGAAAAGGCTGAGTTGCTGACTACACCGCGGGAGGTCTACCGGGTATATTTGCAGCCGGCGTTCCAGCAGATTCGTCTTACGGAGCTGGGACAGTTGTTCGAGAAGGAACTCGCCGAACGGGCCCGGTCAGTACTGGCCGCAAAGGAAATGAGTCGCGTGGAGCAGGCGGTTCTGCCCATAGTCAGCAGCGAGTCGCGCTCCGGCGGAACCGCCACAACAGCAAGCAGAACGGTTTCTCCGACCAATGAACAACACAAACAGCCCTGAGCCCAAACCGGCAGCCTCAACCAGCGTCTACGAGGCACGCGACCAGGCACGAGGCCAGGACGTGCAGTTTGTCGAGCGCCCGGTAAGAAACCCCTTTATGCGCCCTTCCGGAGACCGCCGGATCAACCTGATTCTGGCACTGGCAGTCCTGATTACTCTGAGCGTAGCCGCCTGGTTGACCTACGTCTTCAACCGCCCCCCATCCTCGCTGAGCGTCCGCCAGCCGCGTTCAGTTGGCAGCGGTGGTTTGCGTGTTGCCCACCCTGATCTCCTTGTGACTCTCAGCCCCAGTACAGCAGTGCTGGTGGATGAACTTGCCGATCTGGAAGTTTCTCCACCCCCCACCGACCATCCGCCCCCCTTGAACGTGTTCTGGCTCAAACAGGCCGCCTATCATATCGTCATGGGAGAGAAGGCGTATTCCGAAGAACGCCTGGCTGAAGCCCTCCAGCATTTCGAAGCCTGCCTGGATATCTACCCTGAAATCCGCGGCGCTCACCGCTACCTGGGCCTGATCCACCTCAAGCTCAAGAACTACGACCGCGCTGCGCAGGAATTTGAAAAGGTCGGCCAGGAGGAAGGCCTCTCAGCCGGGGTGGCCAACAACATCGGGGTGGCCTACCTGGCCCTCAATATGTTCGATTCGGCGGAGAAATACCTGAAGGAAGCAATCCGCATAGACCCTGACTACGCCAATGCTTACCTGAACCTCGCCATGCTCGCGGAACGACGTAACGACCGGGAAGCGGCTGCCGCCTATATGGCAAAATATCTGCGCCTGCGGCCCACCGACCTGGCCGTCGCCCAGGCCTATGCCGCCCTCCTCATGGACCTCAATCGCTGGGCGGAAGCCATCCCCTGGCTTGAGAAAATACGCGATGCCTCCCCCGACCTTGCGCCGGTGTACTTTCGCCTGGCAATCGCTCTGGCCCACGCCGGCCATCATAAAGCCGCCTTCGCAGCCATTGACCGGGGAATCCAGCTCATGGACCCGCAGAAAGCCCTGGCTTGGCTCTCTGAACCTGATTTTGATCCCCTGCGGCGCGAGCCGGCTTTCCGAAGAATAATCACCACCCTCAGTGCTCAGTCAGAATAGACCGGTGTCCATTTCCAGGTAAACTCGCCGCCCCCACGGTCGTGCCAGCGGTCCATTCGCCGCCGCAGCAGTAGCTGCTCACCCATCGCCAGCCCACGCACCCGGTCAGCGGTCAGCATGGCAACGCCCTGTCGCTCTCCGCGGCCTTCCCCGCCCACAGCTGCTGCTGGGATGGAATAAATGATCCATCCGGACCCGCTTTTCCGCAGGAGGCCCTGCAGACACATGAGATCATTCTTCAACCCGCCGATGACCGCCACGCCCACGCGCTCCGGCGCCCAGGTGGCTCCATCACTTGCTGCGGCCAGTGATGGCACTATCAGGACACCTCCGCCAAAGCCTGTTTCCAGCAGAAGCCCTACTGTATCCGGCACCTCACTGCCCGGCGGCGTGCGCGCCGCGATCGCCTGGATCATACGGCCGCGTACCATACCGGCACGCAGAGGGCGTCCGCCGACCGCCATCCGCTGCACCCGGACTCCTTGCTCACGCGCGGAGCGCAGTAAGCGGGCAACCGCCCGCGATCGGGTTGTAACCGGTGGACACCACAGTTGTTCAACCCGAGTCTCTTGCAAGAGGCGGGCTCCCGCCCCGCAGTGAACTTCGTCTCCGGTGGTTATGACCAGGGCCTCCAGCCGTACCACGCCGGCTCTCCGGAGCAACGCTGCCAGTCGCCCGGCGTTACGCCGCGGCCCGGGATCCACCAGCACCGCCTGACCCCCGCTGCGGAGGAGAACCGCAAGATGTCCCCGGCCGCGCCACACCAGAAGCTGCTCCTCCGGATGCGCCCATTGCCACCCCGCCATCGCCATCCCCAGCAGCACTACCGCAAGCATTGCCCGGCGTGCCCGCCGGTTCCATCCACCTATCGCGGCAACCGCCACCACTCCGTACCACGGCACCGCCAGCCAGAGAGGAAAACCACCGACCTGCATATGGCCCGCCGGAACCTGCTGCAGCAACTCAACGAAATGCGCCGCCGCCCGGATCAACGAGCCACCGAACCGGTTCAGCACTACCGACATCCCCGCCCATACCGACCCCAGCACAAGCGAAAGCGCCCCCGAAAGCACCGCCAGAGAAACCGCCGGAATCAGAATCAGGTTCGCCGGTACCGCAATCGGCGAAAAAATATGGAAATATCTGGCTGCCAAGGGCGCCGAAGCCCACCAGGCGGCCAGGGAAACCAGCAGCAGGCGCAAAGCCCACACCGCCACCCGGCCGGGCGCATTGCGCCGTATCCGCCCGGGTGGCAACCAGGGATCGGGAATGACCCACTTTACGGGCAAGTTTGCCCACCGTAACCACAGCAGAATCCCGGCGACCACAACAAAAGAAAGCTGAAAGCCCGGGTCGCCGAGCTGCCCC
>QNAJ01000002.1 GCA_003641465.1 Verrucomicrobiota bacterium
GGGAAACCAGAGCAAACAGCGCGACGGTAGTCCAGCCGGGGAACCCCTTTCCGGTAGCAGCCTTCAGAGCCGTTGCCAGAACCACCAGCCAGGTTCCCGACAAGGAGAGAGAAGAAAGCCCGATGCCCGCCAGACAGAGCACGACCACCAGCACGGAAACCAGCACAGCGGTGACGGCCTGAATAATTTCGGGCACGGCCAACTATTGTCGCCGCATTATCCTGCGACCGGATCCGGGATTTTTCTTATGGTGCCGATTCCTCGATTGTATGGATGACCAGGGCGGGCTCCCCGACCACAACGTGCATCCTCATCTTTTCCAGGACTTCCTTCAGTTCGTCCGCCGTAAGCTTGACGCGGATCAGGGGAACCTCGATTGAGGTGTCCTTGGTGAAGAGGATACGTTTGGTCACGTCCTGGTATCCCGGTTTGCCCACGGTCAGCACATGATCGCCCTCATAGATTTCGAAGCCTTCCAGGGGCGTTGTTCCTACCAGAATGCCGTCTATTTCCACCATGGCCGGATCATCGGAGGTCCGCACGCTGAGCTTGATCTTTTTCCGCTGCCGCTGGCGTTCGGCCCGCTTGTTGATTCCCGCTATCAACTCCGGCACGGCGCGGGCAATGGCAGCGTCCAGAACGTCCAGGACGTCACTTTCACTCATGATGGTTTGCGTTTCCCGTGTCTGCCGGAACGAATGGGAGGCCTTGCCCTCGGCCATTGCGAGAATGCTGCCGTCGGTGGCGTCCAGAGCCTCGAGTGCCACCCGGAGGTCCAGGGTGGTCAGTTCGGTGCGGTAGCCACCCTGGTCCACTACCTGTTTCCCTTGGGAGGCACTGAGAATCACACCCCGCAGTACGGCGTCCGCACGCAGGCTTTGTGCGGCCTGCAGGAACGCGGGCCTGACCGGTGTCGGCAGTCCTTTGTCAGTAGGCCGCAGGCGTTCGATCTGGGCCATGAAATCCCGGCGATCTATGAGATTGATGTTTTCCTGCTCCAGCAGATGCTTCACCAGCAGATAGACTGCCTGATCGGCAAGCTGTTCACCCCCGGAGGAGGCCCGATTTTCAAAGTCCAGTACAGCCACGCGGAGGGGACTGGTGGCCGCGCCCACAGTCGAGACCAACATAGTCAGGCAAACGAACACTCTGGTCATTTTGCACCTCCCGGTTGACAGGATGTTACGGCATCTCAGCTTGCAAACGCAGTGTGTCGCCGGCTATAGTTGGATTGTCAGACCATCTTATAGCATGGGAGGATGAATTCATGAAAGTAAGAACTGTTCTTGCGATGGCACTCCTCGGCGTGACTCTGGTACTGGTATGCGGTTGTGCGGCAGTAAGGGCGTCTTACCGTACGGTCCCGCTTTCCCAGGAGAAGCATTATGACGCCAGTTTCGATGCCACCGATATGCGGGCCATTACCGACAGCGTCGTAGCTGAACTGTTGCAGAGTCCCTTCCTTTCGCAGCACAAGGAGCCGCCCATTATGATGGTCGCCGGCGTGGAAAACCGCACCAGCCAGTATGTGGATACCAAGAATCTGACGGACCGGATCCGGACGGAGCTTATTCGCAGCGGCCGGGTCAGATTCGTCAACGCCGCCCGCCGGGATGACCTGCTGCGGGAACAGGGGTACCAGGCCGCACACGTCACTCCGGAAACCCAGGTGGCGATAGGTAAGCAGTTGGGAGCCCGCTACATGCTGACCGGCTCGCTGACCGAAATGAGTAAGAAGTCACCCCGGCAGGTACGGGTTTCGCGCCAGGAGTGGAAGTACTACAAGTTGACCGTAGAGGTCACTGACCTGGAAACCGGGCTCATTGTGTGGACCACCGAGAAGGAATTCCAGCGCGAGGCCAGCAAGCCGCTTATCGGCTGGTGATCGGGCTCCCGGAGGCAGTCTCATCCTGGGCGGCGGGGACGGTTCCGGGAGGCGGTTAGCGGCGGTGATTACTGCTCGACACAGCCGGAGTGCGGGATTGAAGCGGCTTGCGCTCCGGCTGCTTCCGGTCACGGGGTTGATCGCGTTACTCTGCAGTTGCTCCACCAGTCATCTGGCGATTGCGCGGCAGAATTTCTTCGCCGGCAGGTTTGAAAAGGCACACGCGTATCTCGGCGATCAATTGCCTGCGCGTGATCGCGTCCTGGTGCTGATGGAACGCGGCACCATCCTGCAGGCTGCCGGACGGTTTGAGGAAAGCGCCCGGGACTATATCGAGGCGGCTGAAATTATCGGAGATTTGGAGACGTACAGTATTTCCAAGGGAGCCGCCAGCCTGGTGATAAACGATGCGGTGCAGGACTTCCGGGGGACGCCGTTCGAGCGGACGTTGCTGCACAGCATGACTGCGCTGGACCATCTGGCCATGGGCAACTGGGAGAACGCCGCCGTGGAGGCGCGGCGGATAATCATGAGCCTGGACAAGGAGCTGATCGGAGATTTTCCACAGGATGCGTTTTCCCGCTATCTGGCCGGTTTCTGTCTGGAAATGGTTGACGACTATTCCAATGCCCGCCTGCAATACCGGCTCGCCTCACAGTACAGCCGCGGCTGCCGTGTCGACGATCGCACCGGCCGGATACTTCCGCGGTCCACCAATGTAGCCGTGGAGAGTTGTGCACCGGCGGGAGAGTGCGAATTGGTTTTTTTCGCCCTGCTGGGGAGATCTCCCACCGCCTACCAGGTGGTCAACGGACGTATACCCGATATGGCACCCCCCTACGTTGAGGTTCTGGCTGACGGGAAATACCTGGGGCGGTCCTGCGTCCTGGGGGATGTCGGTTGGCTGGCGGCGGTTACCGAACAGAAACTGGCTCTGCTCAAGGCGGGAAAGACCGCCGCCCGAGTGGTGGTCAAGGAAACGTTGGCTCGAAGCGTGGCCCGCAATACCGATTCGGATGCACTGGGGGATCTGACACGGCTGGTGTTGATAGGACTCCTGGAAACGCCTGACATGCGTCGTTGGGAGACCCTGCCGCGCTGGCTGGAGGTAGCCCGCGTTGCGGCGCCGTGTCAGATAGGTCGTATTGAGGTCAGGGTGCGCTCGGCGGCCGGGCAACTATTGAAATCTTTCTGCCTGCAGACTCCAATCCGCCGTCGGCGGAGCCTGATGGTTTCCTTTTTCCGCTATCCTCCGCTGGCGCCGGTGTTTTCCGAAGGGAGCAATATGTCCGCCCGGAAGCAGCACCGGAACCTCTCGGAGGAAGCGCAGGCCGAATCTATTCCTCAATGATGTAGATGTAGCCGTCCGGTCGGCTGCGGAAGATGCCACTGTCAAGGTTCCCGTCGTCAATGGTGGCATCCACCGACTTGAGGATCTCCTCCGGGGCGTCGGGCTTGTATACCGAGACACCGGCTTCGTAGCCGAAGACGCGGTAGTCCCAGTCCCAGTTTCCTCCCAGGCTGGTGGGATTCTGCCAGCGGATTTTCTCAAGGTATTCATCCATGCCGGGGGGCACCACTGCCGGAGTACGGTCGGGTGGGTAAGTGCCATGTTCAAGTGCGTACAGCTCAAAAGCCCCGGCGGCGATGCGCACATCGTGGCAATAGCGGGCGACACCGGCCCTCCACCTCGCCCGGATAATCGCCGGAAAGGTTATCATCGCGAGTATACCGATGATGGCTACTGCTATCATCAGCTCCACCAGGGTAAACCCTCTGGAGCCGGCCCCCTGCATCCTTAACCCTCCTGCACACCACAAGGTGCAACAACACCCCGGCTTCTTTTTCAGCATCAACCGTGCCACGGAACCTGGCAGAAAAATGTCAAGGAGCAACCGGGAAGCCCCCAGAAAAAGGAGCCCCTTGGAGCAGAACAGCCACTCAGTCCGCCTGAATTACCCTGATCGTCAATTCTTCCCCGAAGGGGAGCTGCCCATCCAGTACGGCGCGGATTCGCCATACTCCGGGATGCGCAGTCCACTTGAACCACGCCGAGCGCCGGTCATCGGCCCCCTGGTCCACTTCCAGATAGCACCGCTTGGCCTGGCCGGAGCTGTGGGCTAGAACCGCCACCCGGCCCCCCTGGTCGCGGCCGAGGATGCGCCATTCCCAAGCGCCTACGTTTTCAAGGCGAAAACGTAGATGGTCACCGTCAGAGACGGTTACAGCCCGAAACGGTTTTCGGGAAATCGGCCGTCCATTCACCTCGATGTCGGTCCACACGGTGTTGAATCCGTCAAGCGGACAGGGTGGGCGTGCCGGGCGCCCGAACGAGGTCAGCGGGGAAGACGGCGGCCGGCGTGCCCCACCCTCGGCTCGGATTTCCGCGTCCTTCTGCCGCACTAGATGTCGCACGAGGCCGGCCAGAGAAGTATCTTCGGCCCAGGGGTTGAATTTGACAACCCGGCCGGTATCAGGAGGAGCCCACCCGGTCACCAGCGCGCGCACCTGCCGACGTAAGTCCGCAGTCCAATCAGCCGGCTTCCCGGCGCAATCCAGCAGGGCCACGCCTTGCCACTGCCTGCCGAGGGGCACCCGGCTTTCGGGAAACAGGATCCCGGCGGCCCGGGTCTGCCGGGCAAGATCCAACGAAAGGGCAATGAGTGCATGGGGCGGTGCCGGCCGTGACAGACACGGTGACACCACGGGGGCCAAGCAAACCGGCTTGCCCCCCGCCAGACCTCGCGCCAGCCGCACCGCTGCGGAAGCCATGGAAGGAGAACATCTGCCGATGTCTATGCGGATGGTGACAAAGTCCAGAAGACGGCTCCCCGCCAGACAACCGATAGTCCAGTCCCCGGCGAGTCCATCACACACCGCCCCCAGCATCCCTTCGTAATTCCGGCCGTCCAGTTCGGTCCTGAGCCAGGAGGAAAAGCGCAGCATGAGATCTGCTGCGAAGCGGCGGAAAAGCGGGCTGCGTGAGACACGCCGGCCGCTGTAGCCACCCAGAGAAAGGCTGCCGAAAAGCTTTTCGGCCCGGTTGGGACTTCCGTATTGCTCGGTGAGCCATGCGGTCCACAGGTCACCGAGGATCTCAAGCTTCTCGGGTAGAGACACGTCCAGTTGCAGCGCACAAAGATCGGAAAGCGCGTGCGGTCCAAGAGATGCCAGCAGGGATTCCATGGCGCCAAAGTCCGGGGTGAAGGGATTAAATGCCGGAAGGTCCGCTACCACCCATAGACCATCCCGGCGGGCCAGCTCGGCCAGGTAACGTAATTGGGGAACCTGCCGCGGGTCATTCAGGGTGACAGCCACCGTATTGAGGCCGAGGGAGGCGAGCTGGTCCAGATCATAGCGTACCAGAGCAGGATCAAAGGAGCCGGGGAGCAGCCACCTGCCATTGCGCCCATACCATCCGGCAGCCGGGGTATAGCGGACCGCCAGCAATGGTGCGTAGCGGCGTTCCATCCGGAAGGAGGCGCCTTGCGCCTGTACACATTCCCGTGGCTGAGAGCCGGTTGACAGGCACAGGACAGGTTGAACCACGCGGTCCACCGGTTCCGGGCCACGCCGCACGTCGGCGATTTCGCAGACCAGCGAGAGTTCAGACACGCGCGAGGTACCGCTTCCGGATACGGGGAGGTCGAAAGTGAGCGGATACTGATCGCCGAGCAGACACCCTTCGCCAGGTCGGGCAACGCACCGGCACTGCGTCTTGCCGTTGTCTTCCACAAGTGAGACGGCGGCCCGGATTCCGGATGCCCATCGTGGATTAGCGGCCATCCAGGAAACATTGACCACCAGAGTGTCGCCCGGTGCGGCGGACCTGCGATCCGTCTGTGCCGAGAGCAGATAAGCCCCCCGTCGTAAAGATGACAAGAGCGGTCCGAGAAGTTTTCCGACATCGGGGTCATCCACACAACCGAGCTTCACTCCCAGCCAGCCCCAATTGAGGACCGTTGGGCCTGTTGCCCTCTGACGGCAAACGATCCCGCACCAGCCCGGCGATGGGTCGGCATGCTCGAGAGCGAAGAGCGCTTCGATCCGCTGGAGCCCGTGGGAACAAGTATCCGATCCTGGCGGCAGGCCGGGAAACAACCCCACGGGCCCATTAACGGTCAGTCTTTTTCCTTCCGGAGTGACCAAGGGGCATTGTTTTTTGCTTACTACGGGCATGTGAGCGAGTGTTGCGATCGAGAGCCGGCCGTGGGTGGTACGCGATCCAGCGGCCCAGGGCAGCTCCACGATGTGGAAGTCGGAGAGGTCGGCTGCCGCGGCACTCGATGGATGATTGGTATCGCTTGCCCGTGGTTTACCTTGGAGGATAATTTTCCAGTGCCTGATGCAGCGGGCTGGGGTGGAAGCCGTCAGCGGAGGGCGGCCCGCCGCCGGGCTTACCAGGAACCGCCCCAGAGGGATAGAGAAGACTTTCCATTTTTTTTCCAGTTCGATGACATGTCGGACGCAGGTCCCGTCGGTTCTTTCGGCCACCAGGGCCATTGTAACCGCTGCGCCCGGAGCCTTCCCGCAGAAGATGAGCGCCGGCTGGATCAGATCCGCGTCCACCGTCGCGGCTTCCAAGGCGGCGGCGCGCCCGGTCCATGACAGGTGAGTAAAAGTCCAGCTCCTGAGGCTTTCCGGGCCGGAGATGGTGCGCATCTCCGCCGGCGCGGTCTCCGGTGTCACGGCAGACCATTGCGCCAGGGGGGGAAGCCAGGCAGCGGCGTTTGACGCCAGAACAGCGGAAAACTCTTCCCGGCTCAGGAATCGCGTGCCGGACTGAACCACCTCAGCGGAAAAGGGCCGCGGTCCGGTGAGCAGCAGGCGCCCTCCGCTGCGCAGGTAGGAGTCCAGCCAGTCCAGGTGGTTCACCGGAAAGAAATCGGCATCGGGGATGAGGAGGATACCGCCGTCGTGCAGGGCGCGTGCGGCAGCAATCCATGCATCATGGTCCGGGTAGATACGTGCGGCGGGGTAGGCTGATCGGATCTTTTCCAGACAACAGGCTTTCAAGGGATCAAGATCGGGTGGTTCCAGCACATGGAGGCGGTAATGTTCGCGCGGTGGAGGCGGTGCAGGCTGGCGGCTGCAGGCGGACGACAGCAGGACAGCGGCAGCGATCGCCGCCAGCCCACCCAAGCCTGGACGCCCGCTGGTCATCACCTGATCTTATCTCCGTGGCGGCCGGCGACCAAGCCCCGGATGAACAGCAGGTGGGTAGTCAATGTTTCGGCCCGGTCGCACCCGGCGGCCTTACGCATTGGGAGGATTACTGTCGCGCGAGTAAAGGTAATAGGCGTGACAGGCGCCCTCCGAAGAGACCATGGGGGCCCCCAGGGGATGATCCGGAGTGCAGGCTTTTCCGAAAGCGGGGCAATCGGGCGGTCTGGCCGATCCGCAAAGTATTTTCCCGGCTATACAGGGACCGGATGACGCTTCATGCGATTGATCCATGATACCGAATTTCTCCAGCGCGTCGAATTCCCGGTATGCGGAACGCAGCCCCAGACGGCTATGAGGAATTGACCCGATGCCTCTCCACGGACCGGTTATGACCTGGAACACTTCCTCAACCAGTCGCCGGGCCTGCGGATTGCCTTCCGGTCGGACCGAGCGGCTGTACTGGTTTTCTACTTCGCAACGGCCCTGTTCGAGTTGCCGCACGCAGAGAAGTATGCCCTGAAGGATGTCCAGAAGTTCAAAGCCGGTGACCACAATGGGTTTGCGGTATCGCTGCGCGATGGGTACGTATTCCTTCCATCCCATGACCGTGCACACGTGTCCGGCGGCAAGGAAGCCATCTATCCGGACGCTGTCTGATTCCAGAATACTTGTGATCGCCGGCGGCACGAGGAAATGCGAGACGATGACCGAAAAGTTTCTCAGTCCGCGGCGCCGCGCGGTGAAGACCGCCAAGGCATTGGCGGGAGCGGTAGTTTCGAATCCGATGGCCAGGAATACCACCTCCCGGTCGGGACAGCGGGCTGCCAGATCCATAGCCTCCATTGGCGAGTAAACGATGCGGACATCGGCGCCGCGGGCGCGGGCATCCAGCAGGCTGCCCTGCGTCCCGGGGACGCGCAGCATGTCCCCGAAAGTGCAGAGAGTGGCCCGGTGGTCCCGGGCGATCCTGACCGCCGCATCAATGATGCCGGCGGGGGTGACGCAAACCGGACAGCCGGGACCGTGTATCAGATGAACCTTCGGCGGTATGAGCTGCTCAATACCGAACCGGACAATGGCATGCGTTTGTCCACCGCAGATTTCCATGATATGCCAGTCCCGTGTGACCACGGCATGAATGGCATCGGCCACGACGCGAGCCCTGGACGGATCACGGAACTCGTCCACGTAGCGCATCTCTATTTCTCCGAATCGGCCGCCCCCAGTGCCTGTGAGAGTTCCCGGAAAGCTTCCAGCGTGCGCTGAGCCTCCTCCGGATCCAGACGACTTATGGCGTGGCCTACATGTACAATGACGTAGTCGCCGACACGAGCCTCTGGAACCCAGGCCAGTCCCACCCGGCGGCGGACTCCTTCGAAATCCACCACACCGGTCCGATCCAGGGGGTCGTCACTCTCGTTGATACTGATGATCCTGCCTGGCACTGCGAGGCACATAACCGGTCATCCTCCCTGCGGTGGCGCTTTTTCGGCATCGCCTCCCGCGGTTTGTGCCGCAGCCACCACCAGCTGTCCGAAGGCTATTCCACCGTCATTGGGCGGCACCTCTGAGGGTAGCCAGACGCGGTACCCGTGCTCCCTGAGTAATGCAGGCAACCATTTGAGCAGAATACGATTCTGGAAGCAACCGCCGGAAAGGACCACATCTGGGAGAGCAGCCTGCCGGGCAGTCTCCAGGACCAGATAGCAGACAGCGGCGTGGAATGCGGTGGCAATAACCGAGCGGGGCACGCGTTCGGCCAGATCGGAGAGAATCGCCTGAACCACCGGCTCCCAGTCGGCCGCCAGCCCCTGTGTCCGGGAGTCCGGTTCCAGCCGGAAGTGATAACGCTGATCAGGGCAGGACGGCAGCCGTTCGCGGACCGGGACGCAGAATTCCAGCTCCATGGCGGCCTGGCCTTCATAGGTCGTGTATTGCCGCACACCGATAAGCGAGGCCACCGCATCGAAAAGCCTTCCCATGCTGGTTGTTTCGGGCGCGTTGATCCGGTTATGGATCATCAGGGTCCACGCAGATTTTTCCTTCTCGGATACGGCCTCCAGGGTATGAACCGCACCCGATGGCCAGCGGTGCCTGCTGCGCAACGCGGCCAGGAGGCCGAAGGCGCTGCGCCGCGGCTCGTAGGCAGCGATTTCACCGCCCGGCAAAGGGAAGGGGCGCAGATGAGCGAAGCGGGTGAAGGAATCTGCGGTAGCAATGAGAAACTCTCCACCCCAGATAGTGCCGTCCGGACCCAGGCCCGCGCCGTCCCAAGCTACTCCCAGCACCGGACCTGCCAGGCGGTGTTCGCCCAGGACTGCGGCGATATGTGCATGGTGATGCTGAACCGGGACCAGCGGGCGATGGGCACGCTTCGCCGTATCGGTTGAGGCGTAATCCGGATGCAGGTCGCAGGCGATTGCATGCAGGTCGGCATGGTAGATCCTCCTGAGGTCGTCGAACGCGGACCGGTGGGCTTGCAATGCGGCTTCAGTGGATAGGTCTCCCACATGTTGGGATATGAAGAAGTTTTCACCCTGTACGAGGCCCACGGTATTCTTGAGATGGGCGCCGGTAGCGGCCAGGGGGCGGGGGACACGAAGGCCAGGGGCCTGAAGAGGAAGCGGGGCGTAGCCCCGGGCGCGGCGCAGTACTACGATATGATTCTGCACCACGCAGACCACCGAATCGTCCACATGCCGCTGGATAGGACGATCGTGCACCAGGAACAGGTCGGCTATACCATGCAGCCGGTGCAGGGCCTCACGTTCGTCAATGCAGATCGGTTCTTCGGAGAGGTTCCCGCTGGTGGCTACGATAGGAAACCCCAGCTCATGCAACAGCAGGTGATGCAGAGGAGAATATGGCAACATTACCCCCAGCCAGGGGTTTCGCGGGGCCAGTACGCAGTTCTCCGGGTCGGCAAAAAGGCCGCCGTCAATGCGCCGCTGGAGCAACACGATGGGCGCCTGGGCCGACAGCAGGAGGCTCTTTTCCAGGGGTGAGACCCGGCAGTCCCTGCTTACGGTCTGCAGATCGGGATACATCAATGCAAAGGGTTTTTCTGCGCGATGTTTACGGCGGCGCAGTTCGGTGACGGCTTCCGGCTGCCGTGCATCTACGATGAGTTGAAAGCCCCCGATGCCTTTAAGTGCCAGGATACGTCCTTTACGCACTGCTGAGGCCGCCGCGCGGAGGGCCTCATCGTCACGCGCCAGGATTTTCCCCCGGGCGTCCCATAATTCCAGTCGTGGTCCACAGCGCGGACAGGCATTGGGCTGGGCGTGAAAGCGGCGATCGGTGGGATCTTCATATTCGGCCCGGCATTGATCGCACATGATGAACTTGCGCATGGTGGTGTTGGGCCGGTCATACGGCAGTCTGCGGATGATCGAAAAGCGGGGCCCGCAGAAGGTGCAGTTGATGAAGGGGTAGCGGTAGCGCCGGTCAGCGGGATCGAACAGTTCCTTCAGACAGTCGCTGCAGGTGGCGATATCCGGCAGAACAAGGACACGGGGCCGCGTGTCATCGCGACTTGTGCGGATGGTGAAGGTGGTCTCGTTTTCGAGGGGACGTTCGCCGACAGTGATGGACTGGAGCCGGCTCAGGGGGGGAGAACGGCTTTCCAGGGAAAGCAGAAAGGTTTCCAGACTTGCAGGCGGCCCCTGGACTTCGATAGCGACGCCTTCGGGAGTATTCTGAACCCAGCCGGACAGCCCGAGTCCGGTCGCCAGCCGGTAGACGAAAGGCCGGAAGCCGAGTCCTTGGACCACTCCGCGGACGCAGATATGCCAGCGCTGGAGTCTGATGGGGGCCGTCCGGGTGCGTTCGGTGTTGGTCTTCTCTGTAGGCTTGCCATTCATGGGCGGTCTGACCAAGGTTATCCCAGCGGGGCCTGAAATCAAACGCGGAGGCGGTGAAAATCGTTAAGAATTTGACAATTACTCCGCAGAGGATATGGTAAGGGGCCTGAATCACGTGACGGAGAGATCGGCCAGGGAACTTCCGGGACCGGTCGTGCGGCGGCTGCCGAAGTACCTGACACTGGTGCAGCACCTGCGCGAAGGCGGTGTGGAATGGGTATCCTCGGCGGATGTGGCGCGGGCGCTGGGTCTGACCGGTTCCACTGTCCGGCAGGATCTCTCCCATTTGAAGGTCTCCGGGCTTTCGCGGCGCGGCTATCGGGTGGCGGAGCTGGAGCGGGTGCTGGCGCGGGTTCTGGGAGCCGACCGCACCTGGAAGGTGGTGATCGTAGGTGCGGGGAACCTGGGGCAGGCCCTTGCGAAGCATGGAGATCTGCAGCGGCATGGATTCGAGATATGCGGGATCTTTGACGTTGACCGCCGAGTGATCGGGCGGAAGGTGGGAGCGCTGAAGGTCATGGCCTTTTCGGAGGTAGACGGGGTAGTCAAAGAGCGCGGTGTGCGGCTGGGGATCATCGCGGTGCCCGCGTGGGCGGCGCAGGAAGTAGCTGACCGGCTGGTGGCGGCGGGGATCAAGGGGGTACTGAATCTGGCCTACGCCAATGTTCTGGTGCGGCCCGGCGTGGCGGTAGTCAACGCCCGCATTCTGGAAAGCCTGCAGGAGCTGGTCTACATGGTACGGCTGGGCGTGGCTGACAGGGGAGAGAGGCGATGATCAAGGTGGTGAAAGCGCGTGACATCATGACGCGTACCGTGATCACGGCCACCGAGGACATGCCGTTGACCGAAGTGATCAGCCTGCTGTTGCGCTGGCATATCAGCGGGCTTCCGGTATTAGACGGTGAAGGCCGGGTGATCGGGATCATCAGCGAGCATGACCTGGTGAATCTGGCCATGGACGGCAATGCGGAAGACACAACCGTGGGTGAAATAATGACCCGGGAGGTCGTCTCGTTTCACCCGGATGATCCGATCGCGGATATCGCGCGGTGCTTCTCGGAGCGGCGGTTGCGGCGGGTGCCGATTGTGGAGGAAGACGGGGAACTGGTGGGGATCATCAGCCGCCGCGACATCCTGCGGGAGCTGCTGCGCCGTTATGGCGTGGCAGCTGAATAATGGCGACCCTTGCAGGGCGTACGATTCCGGTCATCGGCTAACGGAGAACGGGTATGAGTGTGTACAAGCTGAATATGGAACAGCTGCGCAACTGGGTCGGGCGCCTGATCGCCGAGCGTCCGGTCTATGGCGTCCGGCAGAAGGATGAGCGCTTTGTTTTCGGGCGCTTGAAAAAGCCGGAGGAACTGCGCCTCGACTATGACGTAACGATTCTGCCGCCCAAGAAGTACATCCTGCCCACGCGGGAGAATCTTCTGGCG
Source organism: Verrucomicrobiota bacterium (assembly GCA_003641465.1). Classification (GTDB taxonomy): domain Bacteria; phylum Verrucomicrobiota; class Kiritimatiellia; order B70-G9; family B70-G9; genus B70-G9. The sequence goes on from QNAJ01000002.1 coordinate 12,351, forward strand.
TACCAGCCGGGAGAGCATTACGAGAGCCTCTGGGCGGATGAGCCTTTCGTATTGCTGGGAGTCCACCCCTATGACTTTGTCGCCATCCGCCAGCTTGATCTGCTTTTCGAGCGCGAAAAACCGGATGAGCATTACCTCCGACGTCGCAGAGCGGCCACGATCATTGTGGCGGACGTCGAACGGGCCTCCGACAATGTCTTTGCCGGCTGCGTGGGAACCGCTGTAGTGAAGGATGCCTTCGATGGACTTCTTACGCGGGTGGAAGACGGCTATCTGCTGGAAGTACGCGGCGAAAAGGGTGAATGGCTGGCTTCCCTGCTGGAGTCGCCTTCCCCGGCTAACGCGGCGGAGCTGAGCCGCCGCAACGACGTCTGGGAGAACAATCGCCGCAGGCTTCGCAAACATGAGCTGAAGGTTCCGCCGGAGCAGTTGGGGGATCTGCTGCGGAGGTCCGTGGACCATCCCCTCTGGGAGGAAAAAGCGCGCTTATGCTATTCGTGCGGGTCCTGCAACCTGGTATGTCCCACCTGTTACTGCTTTGACGTGCGGGATGAGAGCGACTGGTCCCTGGATAAGGGGGTGCGGTATCGGGTGTGGGACGGATGTCTGCTGGAAGATTTCGCAATGGTTGCGGGCGGACACAATTTCCGGCCGACAAGAGCGGCGCGGTACCGTCACCGCTACTACCGCAAGGGGCTCTACGTTCCGGAAATGATCGGGGAACTCGCCTGTGTAGGCTGTGGCAGGTGCATCACCGCCTGCACTGCCGGGATCGCCAATCCGGTAGAGGTCTACAATCGGCTTCAGGAGGAACCGCATGAGGACGATGCTGCAGAGTGAGGAGCAGACTCTGGAGGACATCTACCGGCCCCGGCCAGCTACCGTGGTACGCGTTGAAGATATGACGCGTACCGAAAAGCTGTTCGAGTTGGAGCTGGATTCGGGTGAGCCGCTGGGACATATGCCGGGACAATTCGTCGAGGTGTCCCTGGCGGGTATCGGCGAAGCGCCGATCTCAATTTCTTCATCGCCGACACGTGGCAGGCGCTTCGAGCTGGTAGTACGGAGGGTCGGCTCCCTTACCCGAGCGCTGCATCATCTGAAGCCGGGGGACAAGGTGGGCATCCGCGGGCCTTTCGGGACGTGGTTTCCGGTGGATACGGATCTACGTGGCCGGGATGTGATTTTCATCTGCGGCGGGATCGGGCTGGTCCCGGTTCGATCGGCGATACAGTACGTGGTGGACAATCGTACCGATTATGGCCACGTGTTCATATTGTTCGGGGCCCGGACGCCCGCAGATCGTCTGTTCACCGATGAATATGAACAATGGTGTTCACCGGGAGAGGTGACCTTCCTGGAAACCGTGGACAAGCGCGACGCCCGCTGGACCGGTGCAGAGGGGGTGATTACCACACTGATCCCCTGTATCCGCTTCGATCCCGCGCGAACGGTGGCGGTGATCTGTGGCCCGCCGGTGATGTACCGCTTTGTGATTGTGGGGCTGAAGGAGCGCGGCATGGCGGAGGAGAACATATTTGTTTCTCTGGAGCGCCGCATGAAGTGCGGCGTCGGCAAGTGTGGTCACTGCCAGATAAACCACATCTATGTCTGCCAGAAAGGCCCGGTATTCCGGCTGTCGGAGATTACCGATCTGGAGGAGGCGCTGTGATGGGAAAGCCGCGGGTCGCCATATTCGATTTCGCCTGCTGCGAAGGTTGCCAGCTGCAGATCGCCAACCTGGACGAGGATCTGCTCAACCTGATCGAACTGGTCGAGCCGGTGGAGTGGCGCGAAGCCATGTCCGAGAAGGCCGGTCAGATTGACGTGGCCATTGTGGAAGGATCCATAACCCGCGCGGAGGATGAACAGCGGTTGAAGGAAATCCGCCAGAGGGCGGAGATCCTGATGGCGCTGGGCTCCTGCGCCACCCATGGCGGCGTCAACAAGCTGAGGAACCGGGTTCCGCTGGAAGAGGCACAGCGCATCGTCTACGGCGCAAGCGCCGGCATGCCCCACCTGCAGAGTGGGCAGGTGAAAGCGGTTCACGAAGTCGTGCCGGTAGACCTGAAGATCTACGGCTGCCCCATTGAGATCACCGAATTCTCACGGATTATCCGCGAGCTGGCCGCCGGGCGGACGCCGTTTGTTCCCAATTACCCGGTGTGTGTGGAATGCAAGTTGCGCGAGAATGTCTGCCGGTATGAATATAACGAAATCTGCCTCGGTCCGGTGACACGTGCCGGCTGCAACGCCCGCTGTCCAAGCAACGGCATGTGGTGCTTCGGCTGCCGGGGGCCGGTGGATCATCCCAATATCAATGCGGCGTACGACGTGATGGCAAAATACGGAAAAACCGTCGAGGATCTGGTGGGCAAGCTGGAACTTTTCTGTTCCGGGGAGGAGCGGATCCGTGGCTGAGACCGTCAACATACAGGTTGACCACATCACACGCGTGGAAGGGCACGGCAACATTGTTCTGCGGGCCCGGGACGGACACATCGAGAAGCTGGAATGGCAGGTTCCAGAAGCGCCGCGATTTTTCGAAGCTATGGTGAAGGGGCGCTCCTGGCAAGATATTCAGACGGTGGTATCGCGGATCTGCGGGATCTGTTCGGTGAGCCACAGTCTCGCGGCACTCAAGGCGGTTGAGGCGGCCTTCGGAATGGAGATTCCACCCCAGATGCAACGCCTGCGTCTGCTTTGCCATTACGGCGAGCAACTGGAAAGTCACAGCCTTCACCTGGGATACCTGGTGGCCCCCGACCTGCTGGGACAGAAATCGGTGCTTCCGCTGATCGAATCACATCCGGATCTGGTACGGGCGGTGATGAAGGCACATTCCACGGGCAACCGCTGGATGGAGGTTATCGGCGGCCGGATGACGCATCCGGTGCGCCTGAAAGTGGGCGGATTCACCAAGCTGCCGACCGAAGAGGAGCTGGTTTCCCTGCGGACACTTCTGGAGGAATGTCTGCCGGCGCTGGAAGTGATGGCGGATGCTCTGCATGATCTCGCTGATCGGCTGCCCGATTTCCGTCGGGAGACCGAGTACGTCGCACTGGTCCGTCCCGGAGAATACACGTTCTACGAGGGACATATCGGCAGCACGGATACAGAAGAAACGGTACCGCCGGCGCAGTTCGAGAAAGTGGCCAACGAGTATGTCTCCCCGCAATCTACTGCCAAATGGGCGCGCTGGCATCGGGAGTCTTACATGGTGGGAGCCTTGGCCCGCTTCAATCTCAACGGAGAATACCTGTTGCCGCGGGCAGCCGCCACTGCCAGCAAGCTCGGGCTGGAGAAAGGAAACTGCAACCCCTATTGGAATAATATTGCCCAGATGGTTGAATGCGTGCAGGTAGTAGAGGACGGAATCCGCCTGATTGACGCGCTGTTGGAGGAGGGGCTGGACGAGCAGTCCCGGACGGTACCGGTTACTCCGCGTGACGGGGAGGGCGCCGCGGCCGTCGAAGCGCCGCGGGGTATTCTGTTTCACCGCTACCGCTTTGACAGCCGGGGTTTCTGCATCGGGGCGAATATGTGCATCCCCACCAACCAGAATCACGCGAACATTCAGAAGGATTTCGAGAAACTGGTGCCGGAAATCCTGGATCGTGATCAGGAAGAGATACGGCTGATGCTGGAAATGCTGGTCAGGGCGTACGATCCGTGTATTTCGTGTTCGACTCATTACCTGGATGTTACCTTCGTGTAACCGGAAGGATTCCGGCAACGTATGACACCAGCCGATAAGACAGGTGAGGATACCGGGAAACCGGGACGCCCAGTGGTGGTAGGTGTAGGGAATCTGCTCATGGGCGACGAGGGGGTCGGGGTGCGTCTGGCGCAACTGCTGCAGGGGTATGAGTCGCTGCCGGCAGACGTTTACGAACTGGGTACCGGAGTTTCCGGGCTGATGAGCATTCTGCCGAACCGCAGATTGGCCTTGATTCTGGACTGCGCGTACATGGGCGAACCTCCGGGCAGCTTGGTATGGTTCACGCCTAAGCAGGTTCGGGATCGTAAAGAACAGTTGCGCTGGTCACTGCATCACGGCAGCATCCTGGAATCGCTGGAGCTCATTCAGCGGCTGGGATGCGCGCCACGCCGCCTGCTGATCGGGGGGATCCAGCCGTTGAATGTGAAGCCCGGGCTGGGCCTGTCGCCCCTTCTGGAAAGGAAATTGGAAGAATACGCCCGGCTGGTGGTGGAAAAGCTGGCCAGCGAGGAGGGGAGCAGGTGACACGGGAGCGGGAAATAAAGGTACTCAAAGGGTTGAAAGGCGAAAACGAGAAGTGGACCGCAGCGACGCGCGAGTTGCTGCGACAAAACAACGTTACCATGATCAATCTGATCGGCGGACCGGGGTGCGGGAAGACGGCCCTGCTTTGCCGGCTGGTGGAGTACCTGGGCGGTTCGTCGCGTGTTGCGGTGCTGGAAGGTGACGTGGAGACAACCTATGACGCCCGGCGGATCGCGGAAACCGGGATTCCGGTAAGGCAACTGCTGACCGGCGGCGCGTGCCACTTGGAAGCCCGTCTGGTTCACGCCGGCCTGCAGGAGCTGCCACTGGCCGAGTTGGATTTCGTTTTCGTGGAAAACGTAGGCAATCTGGTCTGCCCGGCGGAATTCGATATCGGCGAAAGGGCAAAGGTAGCGGTAATTTCTGTCACCGAGGGCGAGGACAAACCGGAGAAGTATCCACTCGTATTCCAGCTGGCGGGCGCGGTGATCCTCACCAAGGCCGACCTTTTGCCTCACGTGCCTTTCGATACGCTTTCGCTCGAGAAGCATCTGCGAAAGGTGAATCCGTCTGTCCCGCTGCTGATCACCTCAGCACTTACCGGCGAGGGGATCAGGGAGGCCGCGGACTGCTTCCGGGGGTGGCGGACCTGAGCTCGTGGGGGTTGCCTGGTGGCATCAGGCTGGTATTATGCCACGGGAGGCCGGCTGCGATGAAGAAGACGACGGTTGACCTTCGGGAGTCACCGGAGGAAAGGCGCCAGCGGGCCCAACGGATTTTCCGCAAGCTCAAGCGTGCCTATCCGGATGCCCGCTGTGAATTGAATTTCAGTAATCCACTGGAGCTGATAATTGCGGCCATTCTGTCGGCCCAGTCTACCGACCGGCGGGTCAACATGGTCACCCCCGCGCTTTTCAGCAAATACCGGACCGCCGCCGATTGGGCGCAGGTTCCCCAGGAGAAACTGGAAAAGGAAATCAAATCCACCGGTTTTTTCCGCAACAAGGCGCGGGCCATCCGTACTCTGACCCGCGAGTTGGTCGAGAAATACGGAGGCCGGGTACCGGAAGATTTCGAGGCGCTGGTGGCACTGCCCGGTGTGGGCCGCAAGACGGCGAATCTGGTGATGGTGAGTGCCTTCGGTAAACCGGGCATTATCGTGGACACTCACTGCAGCCGCGTAGCACAGCGACTGGCCTTTACCCGGAACACAGATCCCGAGAAGATCGAACAGGACTTGGGTGCACTGATCCCGAGAAAGGATTGGGGTCGGTTTTCCCACTGTATGGTGTTTCACGGCCGATACTGCTGCAAGGCCCGCAGGCCGGAATGTGATCGCTGTCCGGTGGCCGATGACTGTCCTTCACGAACCGCATGAGACAAGCTCCGGACGGCGGATGCAGAGATACAGGTGATTGCTCCCGGACCAGTTGAAGGATTTGACTTGCGCAAACTGCTGCAGACCGTCTTCGAACCGCAGCCCGGCGAGAAGGCTCTGGTCATCTGTGATGTACCGCATGGGAACATCGGAGACAACCCGACATGGGCCGAACGCCGGCGCATGGCTGAAGAGTGGCTTGCGGGGTTCGAGGAGATCGGTGTGCCGACTTTTCCCCTGCTGGAGTATCCGGCCACCGGCAGCCATAACGCTGATTTGCCGCAGGAAGGATACTCGGGCGGCCGTCCGGTCAGCTTGGCGGACTTTGTGCGAAAGGCCAATCTGGTGATCGCCATGACCGAGTTTTCCGCCACCGCTCCCCTCAGCCGCCTGGTTCGGCCTGGGGTGGGCGGGCTGCGCGTGGCCAGCATGCCCGGTGTGAGCCGGGAGATGGAGCAGACGGCTTTGGCGGCCGACTACCGGGTGGTAGCGGAAAGGGCATGGAAGCTGCGGGACCTTCTGAATGAAGCCGAAACGGCGGAAGTCGTTTTCGATACCGGTGATCAGGTGATTTTCGACCTGCGCTTTCGAAAAGCACGTGCCGACGACGGTTTGTGCACCCCCGAAAAGGAGTTTCCCATCATAAATCTGCCGTCCGGCGAGGCCTATAAAGTCCCTTACGAAGGCGAAAAAGGGGAACCGAGTAGGACTTCGGGCACGCTACCGATGGTCCGTGCGGGGACGCTGCTCAGACTGAGAGTAAAGGAGAACCGGATCAGCGACATCGAAGGCAGCGGCCCGGTAGCTGAAAGTATGCGGGCCTATTTTGACGTTGATCCGGCCCGCCGGAATATCGCCGAGTTCGGGCTGGGATGCAATCCGTGGGCACGCGTGCGGGGGAACGTGCTTGAGGATGAGAAGGCGGGATTTCACTGGGCATACGGGCGTAGTGATCACCTCGGGGGGACCGTGGGCCCGGCGACTTTTCTCCAGCCGGAATACGTGGTCCACCGTGACGAGGTATACGCAGAGGGTACCCCGATCGGCATACGCCGGATAACGCTGTTCAGCAGGGAGGGCGAACCGGTCCCCCTCATGTTGGACAATCGTTACGTTGTGTTTTCCTAGCCTGATCTGTTCATCAATCTGGCAGGTTGATGAACAGCTTTTTCTGGCGCACCATAGTTTCGTTACGGTGGAGCCGCGACAAGCATCGCATGACCAGGTTGTCATGTGATACATGACTCACGTAGCGCTCCTGAAAGGGTGAATTCTTGGCCTTTGCGGATAATTCAGGCCGGTTCCGCCGGGGGATGAGGACGGATCAGCGTGTGAGCGGGCGTACCGAAAACTTGCCGGTAGTTACGGTCATCGGCGGCGGGCTGGCGGGCTGCGAAGCAGCCTGGCAGGCTGCCAGGCTGGGAGCCGCGGTACGGCTCTTTGAAATGCGTCCGCTGGTCATGACTCCGGCACATCGGACGGATCTGCTGGCTGAGCTGGTGTGCTCCAATTCGCTCGGTTCGGCCTCGGTAGACCGGGCCGCCGGGATGCTCCTGGAGGAACTGCGGCTTGCCGGTTCCCTGCTCCGGCGGGTGGCCGAGGCGCACCGGGTTCCGGCCGGTCAGGCTCTGGCGGTGGATCGGTACGGGTTCGCCCGAGAGGTCACCCGTACGCTATACAGTCATCCGGCAGTGAAAGTAGTGCGTCGGGAAATACAATCCATTCCCGATGACGGTCCCGTGATAGTAGCCGCTGGCCCACTGGCTTCTCCTGCGCTTTGCCAGGCTCTGTCCCACCTTACCGGTGAGGAAAATCTCTTTTTCTTCGATGCTATTGCGCCCATGGTCACGGCTGAATCCGTGGATCGTTCTCTTGCCTTCTCCGCTTCACGCTACGGTCACGGGGAAGACGATTATCTCAACTGCCCCCTTACCGAAGAGGAATACCGCATTTTTGTACGGGAACTGAGAGCGGCACGTCGTGCGCCGCTCAGAGGATTCGAAGCGGAACTTGACACCGGCGTCAGGGCGGGGCGGGGGCCGTTTTTCGAGCGCTGTCTGCCGGTGGAGATCCTGGCTGCCCGGGGAGATCTTACCTTGGCGCACGGTCCGATGCGTCCGACGGGGCTGGTGGATCCCCGTACGGGGAAGCGTCCCTTCGCCGTACTGCAACTGCGGCGGGATGACGTTGCCGGACAGCTTTACAATCTGGTGGGGATGCAGACCAACCTGCTCTACACAGAACAGGAACGTGTATTCCGGTTGATTCCGGCGTTGCATCAGGCTGAATTCGCCCGTTACGGCCAGATGCATCGCAATACCTTTCTATGTTCACCGAAGGTGATCAACGCTGCGCTTCAGAGCCGCTTGCGGGATGACCTCTTCTTCGCCGGACAGCTCACCGGTATCGAGGGCTATGCAGGAAATATTGCCTCCGGCTGGCTGGCGGGAGTCAACGCGGCCCGTCTGGCGAGCGGACAGTCACCCGTGATTCCTCCTCCGGAAACCATGATGGGAGCACTATGTAGATACGTCTCAGCGGCAGATCCATCCGCCTTTCAGCCCATGAAGGCCAATTTCGGTCTGTTGGTTGCGGCTGAGTCCTGTACATTGCGGGGACGGGAGCGGCACCGGTGGCTGGCCGCGCGCGGGCTGACCCGGATGCAGGAATTCCTGCGCGAAATCGGCCTGAGTGCGGTCACCGAGGTGCCCGATGTCCGGTGCGATTGATCTGAATTCGCGTTGTGGAAAGGAGTCGCCCATGGGATTTGTCACAGCGCTGCTGATATTCATCGTGCTGCCGCCGCTGGAGCTGGCGTTGCTTATCGAGGTTGGGAAGATGGTTGGCACGGTGCCAACCGTGGCATTGGTGATCCTTACAGGAGTGGCAGGGGTCTCACTTGCCCGCTGGCAGGGACTGGGGCTGATGGCGGCAGCCCTGAAGGACCTTGAAGCCGGTCGCCTGCCGGCACCGCATCTGTTTCACGGCGTCTGTGTCCTGCTGGCGGCAGCTCTGCTACTGACGCCGGGGTTCATCACCGATACTGCAGGGTTCCTTCTTCTGGCGCCACCCGTTCGCCGGGCATTGATAGCTTTCCTGCGCAGACACCTGCAACGGAGAATCTCCCGCTCGATAATTGACGTCCAGATTGATGAGTGGTAAAGGGGCCGGGTTACCGCAGATATGCGGAGGCTGCGGCGTGGAGAAAGATCGGCAGCGGATATGGCGGAAAGGAGGGCGGCATGGCGCGTGTCTATAATTTCAATCCCGGGCCCGCGACTCTCCCGGTCGAGGTGCTGCGGCAGGTTCAGGAAGAGCTGCTCGACTATCATGGCTCCGGCATGTCCATTATGGAATCCAGCCATCGGGGGCCCGAATACAATGCAGTTCACGAGGAAGCCGTCGCCAATATCCGCAAGCTGCTGAACATACCTGAGGAATATGCGGTGCTTTTCATGACCGGAGGGGCGAGTGTCCAGTTTGCGCTGGTACCCATGAATCTCGCTGGGAAGGGAGCAGCGGCCGATTATGTCAACAGCGGCTACTGGGCTGAAAAGGCGATCAAGGAGGCGCGCTTGCAGTGCACGGTGAACGTAATCGCCGACACAGCGGGCTCTTCTCCGGCCCGGCTGCCCGACCCGGAGAGCATCCAGGGCACGCCGGGCGCGGCCTACCTGCATATTACTTCCAATGAGACCATCGCGGGCACGCAATGGAAAGCGTTCCCCCGGGTGGAGACGCCTCTGGTAGCGGACATGTCGTCGGACATCTTGTCCCGTCCTCTGGATGTTTCCCGGTTCGGGATCATTTATGCAGGAGCCCAGAAGAACCTCGGACCGGCGGGGGTGACCGTGGTAATCATCCGCAAAGATCTTGCCGAGCGCGTCAGCGAAGATGTCCCCATCATCTTCCGCTATCGCACGCATATAGAAAAGAATTCGCTCTATAACACGCCTCCCTGTTTCAACATTTATGTAGTGATGCTGGTGACCCGCTGGCTGTTGAGCCAAGGCGGATTGGGAGCGATCGCGCAGCGGAATGAACGCAAGGCCCGTCTGCTTTACGAGGTGATTGACGGGTCTGAATTCTACCGGGGAACGGCGGATCCGGCGTACCGTTCGGTGATGAATGTGACCTTCCGCCTGCCCAGCGAGGAGCTGGAGAAACTGTTCGTCCGCGAAGCCGCCGAGCAAGGGATGAAGGGCCTGAAGGGGCACCGCAGTGTGGGAGGCATCCGGGCCTCGATCTATAATGCCTTTCCGATTGAAGGTGTAGAAACGCTGGCAGCTTTCATGCGCGAGTTCGAATCGCGTCATGGATAACCCGAGCCGTTTGTAAGGATCGCAGTCCCGGCACTACGGGCATCCGCTCTGGCAGGCAACACATGCTCTGGCACCAGCCAACTCCGGCCGAAGAGCGCCGTCATTACCTTCGACCCTGACCGAGATGAGCGGCTTGCTCTCCGGAAAAAGCCGCTGGCCTCAAGGAAGCTGCTCTACAGTCTTCAGTACCGATGGCTTGAGCAGCCGGTAGTAAGCTCGCAGTCCACGCCGCTTACTCTGAACCAGGCCGGCATCCCGCAGAACCGCGAGCTGCTTGGCGACATTGAAATAATCTTCTCCGATCGCCTGCGCCAGATCGCGCGGATTCTTCTGACCGGAGGAGAGCTCGTAGAGAATCGCCAAGCGGACGGGATTGGCCAGCGCCTTGAGCGTGGTCAGTTTCTTGCCCACTTTCTTTTTGACTGTCTTTTTCATGGCACCTGCCTCTCTACTGGGGCAGGTTATTAGCACTGCCTCGCCGGGTCAAGCAAGCATTTTTCCAGTGCGTGGTCGGCGTTTTTTTCAATTGCATGGAATGCAGGGTATCTGGTAGCTCTTTATTACGCTGGGCGTTAAATCGGACAAGGAGGCACTGATGTTGGAGCGGTTATTTCATCTTCAGGATAACAACACCCGAGTAAGTACGGAGCTGGTGGCGGGTCTGATTACGTTTCTCACCATGGCGTATATTATTTTTGTCAACCCGGCGATCCTGTCGGGGGTCATGTTTGGACAGGACACCGGCATGAGTTTCGATGCCGTCACCGCCGCCACCTGTATCGCTGCGGCCGTGGCCACCTTGGTTATGGGATTGTATGCGAACTACCCCATCGCTCAGGCGCCGGGTATGGGAGAGAATTTCTTTTTTGCCCTGACCGTAATACCCGCGGCAGCCGCAGCGGGATTCGCGGATCCCTGGAAGGTGGCCCTCGGGGTGGTGTTCGTTTCGGGTATTCTTTTCCTCCTTCTTTCGCTTGCCGGAGTGCGGCGTGCCATAGTGGATGCGGTCAGCCCCAGCTTGAAGAGCGGAATGAGCGTCGGGATCGGGCTTTTCATAGCCTTTATCGGGCTCCGGAACGCGGGAGTAATCCTGGCTGATCCGGGTACGGCGGTGAAACTGAACACGCATTTCACTTCTCCCGACCTGATTGTTTTTGCCGTGGGGCTGTGCGGGACCGCGATACTTCATGCCCGCCGGGTGAAGGGATCCATATTGTGGGGCATCTTCCTGGCAACGCTCACTGCCTTGGCTCTGAAGTTGCTTATGCCCCACCTGCCCTCCGGATGGAGCAGCAGTCAGGTTGTGCAAGGCAGCATGCTGGTTTCCCGTTTTGAGCCTGCCAAGGGCGTGTTCTCGGCACCCGCCTCGCCGGGGCCCACCGCCTTCAAGATGAATCTCAAGGCAGCGCTCAGTCTGGCGATGGTTCCGTACATCCTGATCTTCCTTTTCATGGATGTTTTTGACACGATCGGCACCCTTATCGGTGTCTCTCAACAGGCGGGTCTGCTTAAGGGCAATGAGCTGCCCCGCGCGCAGCGAGCCCTGCTGTCGGACGCTGTGGGGACCGTGGTGGGGGCCTGCCTGGGGACCAGTACCGTAACCAGTTACATTGAGAGTGCCGCCGGGGTGGAGCACGGCGGGCGAACCGGTCTTACCGCAGTGACCGCGGCGGGGCTTTTTGTGCTGGCACTCTTCTTCCTGCCGGTGATCCACATGGTAGCCAGTTATCCCCCGATCACTGCGCCGGCCCTGGTGGTGGTTGGTTCTATGATGGCGCGCAATGTCGCGCGGATTGCGTGGGACGATTATACTGAGGCCATTCCGTCTTTTCTGGTCATGATCGGCATACCCCTGACATATTCCATCGCGGACGGAATAGCCTTGGGGTTCATCAGCCAGCCGGTTATCAAACTCTTCAGCGGCCGCGGGCGGGATCTGAACTGGGTGATGTACGCCATCGGGCTGATATTGCTGGCGTACTTTGTTTTCCTCCGGGCAACCATCTGAATTCCCGGCGGTTCGGAAAGTAATAAAGCACGGTTCTATAGGGGCTCCGGTTTCAGGAAGTCGGACGACAAACCGGATTACCTGACTGAATTGTGTACCCAATGGACGCGGTGTCAGGCCCTTGGTGCGCGATGAAGACAACCGGCCGAGCAAAAATCAGCCTGATGTGTCTGGCGCTGATATTATCGGCGGCGGGCTGCAGCCGGCCGGGCCCCGATCCTGAGCAGCTGTTGCGGAGTCTGCGGCCCCAGGGGTTTGTGTCCGATTATGCAGGGGTTCTGCCCGCCGGGACCCGGAGGGACCTCGAGAACCGGCTGAGGGACCTGGAAAGGGCCACGGCAGCGGAAATTGCCGTAGTGGTTCTGCCTTCTATTGGCGGAGCAGACATCAACGATTTCGCCAGCCGCCTTTTCGAGCGCTGGGGCATAGGAAAAAAGAGCCACGACAACGGCGTACTTTTCCTGGTAGCCCTCAAGGAAAGGAAGGTCCGGATCGAAGTGGGATACGGCCTGGAGCCGCTGATAACCGACGCAACCGCCGGTCAGATTCTGGATAAGTACGTGGTGCCCCGTTTCCGACAGGGAGACCTCGCGGGCGGAATCGTGAACGGGACCTTGGCGCTGGCGAAGCTCATCGGCGGATCAACGGCCGGGGCAGAATCATCCGGGGTACACAATCGGGACAGGGGGCCGGATGTGGTGGGACTGGTCTGGATGCTCCTGATCATGGTGCTTGCGATCGGGCTGCTGATCCGGCATCCCATCCTGGGATATTTCCTGCTCAGCGGGATCGGCGGTCCGGGGGGATTCGGAGGAGGCTTCGGCGGCTTCGGCGGAGGTGCTTCGGGTGGGGGCGGTGCCGGCCGCGGGTGGTAGGAAAGCCCCTTCCGGAGTGGCGGTGCGCACGGAAAACTTACGAAAAGACATGCGGGAGGTGAAAGAAATGAAGCTGGGTACTTTTGCAGACCGGCTGCAACGGGATATTCCCGGACTGCGTTCCGTGGTCCTTTACGGATCGGCGGCTGCCGGGGATCATACCGGAAGAGGATCAGACTATAATCTCCTGCTGGTTGTAGAGCGGCTGGATATGGAGCTGCTGGACCGGTTGAGCCGGTGCGTGCGCCGCTGGATGGCGCGTGGCAATCCCCCACCGGTGGTGTTCACGATAGAACGACTGGAAAAGTCGGTGGATGTGTTCCCTATCGAAATCGCCGACATGAAACAGGCCCGCCGGGTCCTTTGGGGAGAAGACGTCCTGGAACGTCTGCATATAAGTCTCGCCGACCTGCGGTCGCAATTGGAGCGGGAGCTGAAACAGAAAATTATCGCGCTGCGGCAGGGGTACCTGGCGGCTGCGGGTCACAAACGCTTAGTGCGGCGCCTGATGATGGCATCTTTTTCCTCTGTACTGACATTAGTGCGTTCAACGTTACGCCTTCACCAGAAGGAAATACCCTTGCGGAAGATGGATGCCGCCCGCATGCTGCGCGAGCACGTGGAATTTGATCTGGAGGTGCTGGAAACGCTCTATGCGATAAAATGCCGGCAGGCTACGTGGCGCGGTCGCGATTGCCGTGATCTTTTCCGGCGTTATCTTCTGGCGGTGGAAACGATAGCCGATCACGTGGATCGGTGGATCCGCAAGGAAAAGGAGGAATGAGCCGTGAACCGGGCAGTTATTATTGTAATAGCAGCGGTGGCGCTGGCGGGAGTACTGGTCATCGGAGGCTACAATCGCCTGGTAAGCCTGGATGAGAATGTGTCAACGACCTGGGCCCAGGTGGAAAACGTTCTGCAGCGCAGATACGACCTGATACCAAATCTTGTGAATACGGTGAAAGGCTACGCCTCACATGAGAAGGAGCTTCTCGAGGAAATCACCAGATTGCGCAGCCGCTGGAGTGAAGCGGCAAGCGCCTCGGAGAAATTAACCGCGGCCGATGCCCTGGAGGGTGCTTTGGCCCGGCTGATGGTAGTTGTCGAAAACTATCCCGATCTCAAGGCAAGCCGTAATTTCCTGGCCCTGCAGGACGAGCTGGCTGGAACTGAAAACCGGATCGCTGTCGAACGCCGTCGCTACAACGAGGCGGTGAGGGCGTATAATACGGCGGTCCGGCGCTTTCCTCTCAATCTTCTCGCCGGGATGCTCGGCTTCGACCGTTCCAAGCCGTACTTCAAGGCGGCCGAAGCGGCGAAAGCGGCCCCGCGGGTTGAATTCTGAGCAGACCCGGGAATTGCAGCCGGGCGGTTGTCCGGGCGGAGATCCGGATCATCCCCGAACGAGCGGCGCGAGCAGTCCGCTGCCGCGGGGCGGACGGATATGCGCGCGCTTGCCTTGCTGAGCATGTCCGTCCCATAATGCCAGCCTGTGCATGCGAATGACAGGCCGCAGGAAGCGGATGCCCGGCTCCTCCTGAATATCGCCAGGGGGTTTCTATGTTTTTTCTGGTCGGTACCGCTCTATCTGTTGACTCTGCTGCGTGGCAGCCAGTTGAAACTGGTTATCTTTGAGCGGCTGGCGGTTCCGCTTCTGGTGGTACCGGGTATCCTGGCATTAAGCGGTTCTCTGCTTCTGAGGCGGACCCGGCGGCTGAGTGTCGAGTGGGCACACGGGACGGATAACCTGTTGCGCGCGGTGCTGGCCGCGATGTATTTCAGCCTGCCCGCCGGCTGGTGGTTGGCCCTTCAGCGCAGTGACTATCTCTTTCTCAACTTTCTTCTCCTTATTCTGTGCCTGTTGTGGATGCTGCAGGCGGTCGGATTTCTGGGCGGAGAGCTGGGGCGCATCCTCGGCCGTCGCACGCTGGCAGTGGAGGCTGAAGTGGGCGAGTGGGGGGTCATTATCCTGCAGCTACTGCCGTATCTGGCCATGTTCACTATTGCGATTTATCATGCGTTTCAAAGTCATTTGCCGCTGCCGATAGGGATGCAGAAGGAAGTGCTGCGTCTGCCGGTGTGGTTACGCGCCGCTGCGTTGCTGCCCTGTGCCGTCATAATGAGTGTCTGCTGGCGATGCCGCTCGCTCTGTATTGAGGGGATCATCCGGAACCGGCGCCTACCGGTCGGCGGAAGTGGATGAGTTTTTGGCCGATATCCTGCATCCGAGGGCAGCCGCAATTTCCTGTGCAATAGCCGGGAGTTCA
>QNAJ01000003.1 GCA_003641465.1 Verrucomicrobiota bacterium
GCCCTGTCAGAACTGAACCAGGGAGAAAACCGAATAGGACTGCAGTTTCTCCCGGCCCTTGAGATCGGTCAGCTCGATGAGAAAGGCGATCTCCACCACCGTACCGCCCAGCTGTTCCAGCAGGCGCGCGGTGGCGGCCGCCGTACCCCCGGTCGCCAACAGATCGTCGAAAATCAACACGCGACGCGCGTTACTGAGGGCATCGCGGTGCACCTCCAGCGTCGCAGAGCCGTATTCCAGCTCATAGGACTCCTGAATGGTCTCCCAGGGAAGCTTGCCCGCCTTGCGCACCGGTACAAAGGCGGCCCCCAGTCGGTAAGCGAGGGCGCCGCCGAAGATAAAGCCCCGGCTTTCCACTGCAGCGACCGCCTCGATGTTCATCCGATGATATCTCTCGAAAAAGAAATCAATTGTCTGCCGGAATAATCCCGGTGACTGCAGCACCGGCGTGATATCCCGGAAAAGAATGCCCTTCCGGGGAAAATCCGGGATATTTCTGATGGAGGCCTTCAACTGTTCCCGCAGATCTGGGTTCATGAGCTCTCCTCCTTGTCCCGGGATCCTCTCTCACGTTGCTCAAGCAGCCGCCGCAGTTTCTGTACCGCGGCATTCTGAATCTGGCGTACCCTTTCGCGGGTGATGTTGAATCGTTCTCCCAGCTCTTCCAGGGTCATTTTGTCCGCGCCCGCCAGACCGAAGCGGTGAATGAGAATGGTGCGCTCGCGCTCATCCAGCTGCGAAAGCAAATCCCCGACTTCCTGCAGCATCTGTTCGGTCTCGATTATCTGGGAGGGGGTCTTGGCTTCCGTATCACCGACAATTTCTCCCATCTCCGCACTGTCCTCTTCGCTGGACAGCGGCGCATCCAGGGAAGCCGGAGCCAGCGCGATGCGTTTCCACTGTTCAATGGTTTCCGGCTCGACATCCAGCTCCGCGGCGATCTCGGCGGTGGTCGGCTCCCGTCCAAGTTTCTCGGTGAGGGCGTGCACCGCCCGGTTCATACGCGATATCTTGTCAATCATATGACTGGGCAGCCGGATGGTCTTGCTCTGGTTGGCCAATGCCCGCTTGATTGACTGCTTGATCCACCAGGCGGCATAGGTACTGAGCTTTCCGCCCTTCTTGGGATCGAATCGTTCCACCGCCTTGATCAGTCCCAGGTTCCCCTCGGATATAAGGTCCAACAGGGGCAGTCCCAGCCGGGCATAGTCCTGAGCGATTTTGACAACGAGGCGCAGGTTGGCTTCGATCATCTTGCGCCGGGCCTTTTCATCGCCCTTCTTGATGCGCTCGGCGAGCTCCACCTCCTCTTCCGGAGTCAGCAGGGGAACCTTGCCGATCTCCCGGAGGTAAATCCTCATCGCCCTGTCTTCGTTGCCCGCCATCCCGGACCCCCTCAGCGCCGCTTCGGTTCCAATGATGCCGTTTCCACCGGGGTAAGCAAGTCTCCAGCGGGTGTCTCTTTGGACAGCCGACGGAGCCAACCCGTTCAATGGACCGGCCCAGATGCTGCCGACTCGCCGTTGGTTCAGCGCTCCTTCTTCTTGATTGAGGCCTGCGCCGCTGCCAGACGGGCAACCGGAACCCGGTAGGGCGAGCAACTTACGTAGTCAAGACCCCCCCGATAGCAGAACTTTCCGCTGGCCGGGTCCCCGCCATGCTCCCCGCATATTCCGCACTTCAGCCCGGGACGTGTCTGTCGGCCTTTCTGTACGGCCATCGCTACCAGGTGCCCCACGCCGCTGGTATCGATGTGCTGGAACGGGTCTTCCGCCAGGATCTTCTTTTTGAGATAGTCGGGCAAGAAGGTACCGATGTCATCCCGGCTGAAGCCGAAGGTCATCTGGGTAAGATCGTTGGTGCCGAAGCTGAAGAACTCCGCGGTCTCGGCAATTTCGTCCGCGGTAAGTGCCGCCCGCGGCACCTCGATCATGGTCCCTACCAGATACTTCACCCGCGACTTTCTCTGGCGGATAATCTCGTCCGCGGTCCGGCGGATTATGGCCGCCAGATAGTCCAACTCGGACCGGGTCCCCACCAGAGGAACCATTATTTCCGGATAGACCTTGATCCCCCGCTTGGCCACGTTGCAGGCCGCCTCGATGATGGCGCGGGTCTGCATAACCGCCAGTTCCGGATAAGTAATCGAAAGCCGACAGCCGCGGTGGCCCAGCATCGGATTGAATTCGTGCAACTGGCGCACCCGGGCTGCCACTTTCTCCGTGGGGACCCCCAGGAGTCGAGCCATCTCCTCCTGCTCCTTGGGTTCGTGCGGCACGAATTCATGCAGCGGCGGATCCAGCAACCGGATGGTCACCGGAAGATTCTTCATTGCAACGAAAATCTTTTCAAAGTCTTTCCGTTGCAACGGCAGAAGTTTAGTCAGGGCCTTCTCTCTTTCCTGACGGTTCTCGGCGAGAATGAACTGGCGGATGGCCCAGATGCGATCGCCTTCGAAAAACATGTGCTCGGTACGGCACAACCCGATTCCCTCCGCGCCGAAGGCCCGTGCCGTCGCCGCATCCTTGGGGGTATCAGCATTCGTCCTGACTCCCATCCGGCGGTATTCATCCGCCCAATCAGATACCTGCTTATACATGCGATAGATCGGGTGTCGCCGGGCACTGCGTTCATTGTGCACCACAGCGGCAACTACGGGGCTCTCCTGAGTGGGGATCTGTCCCTGATAGACGTTCCCCAAACTGCCATTGACACTGATCCAGTCACCCTCTTTGAGGGTCTTGCCGTCCGTGGTGCGTACTTCCCGTTTCCGATAATCAATCTGGAAGTCGTGTGCGCCGGTCACGCAGCATTTCCCCCAACCGCGCGCTACTACAGCAGCATGCGAGGTCATTCCTCCGGTGGTGGTCAGGATCCCCTGAGCCGCCCACATGCCGCCGACGTCCTCCGGGCTGGTCTCATGCCGCACCAGAATCAGCTTCTCCTGGGGATTTTTCTTGACCATTTCCTCGGCCTGATCGGCAAAGAAAACGATCCGGCCCACTGCGGCGCCCGGTCCGGCAGGCAATCCGCGGCCCAGCAGCGCCGCCTTCTTCTCCGCCTCGGGGTCGAACACCGGGAAAAGCAACTGTTCCAGATCGTCCCCCGACAGCATCAGCAAAGCTTCCTTGGGCGTAAGGATCTTCGGCTCAGGTTTTCCGGTATAGACATCCTTACCGGTCGCCATCTCCACGGCCCAGCGGACACCCGCCAATCCCGTACGCTTGGCGTTACGGGTCTGCAGCATCCACAGTTTCCCGCGCTCGACAGTGAACTCAATGTCCTGCGGATGCTTGTAGTGACGCTCAAGCTTCAACATGATCTTCAACAGTTCGCCGTAGACGCGCTTCCATATCGGGTTGGGCTCCTCCGGCATCGCTTCCAGCGGCTTGGGAGTCCGTATGCCCGCCACAACATCTTCACCCTGGGCATTGACGAGATACTCGCCCATGGGCTTGTTCACGCCCGTGGCACCATCGCGTGTGAAGGCGACCCCGGTTCCGGAGTCCTCGCCCATGTTGCCGAAAACCATAGTCACCACGTTTACCGCAGTGCCCAGCAGTCCGGTAATCTTGTTGATCTCGCGGTATTTCCGAGCCCGCTCGGAATCCCACGACTGGAACACCGCGCGGATAGCCAGATCCAACTGAACCATGGGATCCTGCGGAAACGGCTTCTTCACCTTGCGGCGGTAAACCTTGCGATAGGCCTCCACCACTTCCTTAAGCTGTTCGGCGGTCAGATCGGTATCCTGTTCCGCTCCGTATTTCTTCTTGATGCGGGCCAGCTCGACCTCGAAATCATGATGCGACAGCCCGGTACTCGGACCCATTACCACGTCGCCGAACATGTCGATGAATCTCCGGTAGCAATCCCATCCTGCCCGTTCGTTACCCGTCTGGCGGATAAACCCCCTCACGGTGCGGTCATTCAATCCGAGGTTCAGCACCGTATCCATCATCCCGGGCATCGAAATGGCCGCCCCTGAGCGCACCGAAACCAGCAAGGGATTCTGGGGATCGCCGAACTTCTTCCCGATCAGCTTCTCCAGCTGGCGAAGGTTGGACTTCACCTGTTCAAGCATGCCCGGCGGATACTTACCGCCGTGTTTGGTGAAATAGGCGCATGCCTCGGTGGAAATGGTAAAGCCCGGCGGTACCGGCAGGCCCGCCAGCGCCATCTCGGCCAGATTGGCCCCCTTGCCACCCAGAAGGGCCCGCATCGAGGCGTCGCCCTCGGTGTACTTTTTCCCGAATCCGAAGAAATACACGTACTTCTTTCCGGCCTTGCGAGCCGTCCGCTTCCGCGTCTGGGCTGACACTTTGGTGGCCACCTCTACCTCCTTCTGTCCGTTCTGCTCACACTCCGACCGCCGTACTCTCGGTGATCTCCGGGAATATCAACACCAATAAGGCCGACACATGCTATCAGAGAGGACCCGCCTGTCAAGCGCCCGGCTGCCGGCGGGAGTCAACGGACCAGGCCCAGTCGCTTCAACATCCAGTAGTTCTTCTGCCAGTGGCGGGAAACCTTCACCCAGAGGGATAGAGTGACCCGGCGCTCGAAGATGCCGCTCAGTTCCGCCTCCGCCGCCCGGCGCACCGCGCGCAGCAGCCTCCCCTTATGGCCGATGACGATGGGTTTCTGAGACTCCTTATCCACGAAGATCGTCGCCTCAGCGTGAAGCTCTTCCCCGTCCTCTACGACATCCTGAACCTCCACCGCTACCTGATGAGGCAATTCCTCTCTCAACCGGCTGAAAAGTTTCTCCCGGATAATGTCCGCAATGAACAATTTACGCGGATAGTCGGTCAGGACATCCTCATCGAAAAGCAGCGGTCCTTTTGGCAGAAGCCGGAAGAGCAGTTCCAGAAGCTCGTCGACTCCTTCGCCGGTGAGGGCGGATATGCGCACCCAGTGGGCCTGAATATTTCCGCCTTTCTCCCGGGATACGCTCTCCCACATCTGATGATAATCCTCGGCATGATTCCGTTGCAGGTCACACTTGTTCAGTGCCAGAACGTGCACGGCCTCCGGGTAGCGAAAGAGCCGGCGGCACCAGCCCTCGTCCTCTTCGCGCGGCGGCACTGAACTATCGAACAGCAGCAGAACCACATCCACACCCTCGACCGAAGCGCGGGCCGCCCGATTGATCAGCCGGCTGAGCTCCCCCTTTGCGCGATGAACCCCCGGCGTATCCAGGAACACAATCTGCCCCCGGGGCTCGGTAAGTACTCCCCGCACGACGTTCCGCGTGGTCTGTGCCACGGGCGAAACAATGCTTATCTTTTCGCCGAGGATACGATTAACCAACGTGGACTTGCCCACGTTGGCACGACCGACCACTGCTACGATACCCGACCGCCGATCCGACGAATCTGCCGGGGAAATGTCCACCCGTCCGTCTCCTCCCCGCTGTAGAGATCACGGTATTTCCAGAACCGTTCCCCGCATCGGCTTGACCACTTCGATTCCCATCTCCTGGAGAACCTCCGCCAGACTGTCGCGCTGATCCGGCTCACCGTGTACCAGGATCACGCGCTGCGCTCCGGTTGCGCGTGCGTATTGCACCAGTTCGTCGCGGTCGGCGTGGGCGCTGAATGCATTGAGCGTGGCCACTTCTGCAAGCAGCCGGTATTTCTCTCCGAAAATGCTTACTTCCGGCACCCTTTCCACAATCCTGCGCCCCAGGGTATGTTGCGCCTGAAAGCCGACAATCACTATCGCATTGCGGGGATCTTCAATGCCGTGTTTCAGGTGATGAAGGATACGGCCGTGCTCACACATGCCCGACCCAGCGATCACGATACAAGGGCTGTCGGAGGCGGTTACCTGCTTGGACTCTTCAACCGATGAAACAAAGTGCACCCAGGGGGGAGACATCACACTCTCCAGCTGCCCCCGTAATTCCCAGTATTCTTCATCCAGGTACTCCCTCTGCTGCTGGAAGACGCGGGTAACCGCCGTAGCCATAGGGCTGTCTACGTACACAGGCACCGGCTCCAGCTCGCCGGACTCGATCAGCGAAGAAAGGTGAAAGAGAAGCTCCTGGGCGCGTTCAAGCGCAAACGTGGGAATGAGCACCTTCCCTCCGCGATCTATGGTGCGTCGTACCACATCGCGCAGTTCCGTTCGGGCGTCTTCTGCAGCATCATGCAGCCGGCCGCCGTAGGTGCTCTCCATGATCAGGATATCCACGTCATGGAGAATCTCGGGGTCACGGATGAGGGGCAACCCTCTCCTGCCCAGGTCCACCGCTACTCCCAGTGTAATCGTCCGACCGTTTTCGGAAATACGGAAGCGGTGCAACGCCGCGCCCAGAATATGACCCGCTTCCAGCGGCTCCACTTCCATCCCCGGCAGCGGCTCCCTCACCTGATGGTAGTTCTGCCCCCGGAACAACTGCAGACACTGCTCGGCATTCTCCACGGTATAAAGGGGTCGGACCGGCGGCAGCCCGCGCCGTGATTTCTTCTGGTTCAGATAGGCGGCATCCTGTTCCTGGATATGGGCAGCATCCATCAGCATGATCTCTGCCAGCGCCATGGTTGCGCCGGTCGCCCAGATGGGCCGGTCATATCCGGATTTCACCAGCGTGGGGAGATTGCCCAGATGATCAATGTGGGCGTGCGATATGATGCAGGCATGCAGATCCTTTACGGGATAAGGGATCCTGCTGTTCAGGTCCCAAGCCGTTTTCCGGCGTCCCTGAAACAGGCCGCAATCTCGCAGCAGACAGCCTTCCGAGGTCCGGATAAGCAGTTGCGACCCGGTTACGGTGTCCGCTCCGCCCCAGAATTCCAGCTTCATTACGCTAACTCCTTTTCAATTGGCTTGAATCTGAGAGCATGGTCCTTATACCGGCTGGTCGGGTCTGCGTCGAACGTAAATCGGGCCGGGCGGCCGGCTGCTGTGCAAGAATTGACCGTGAATAGAAAGGCGTCATCATCTCTGGTTGCATCTCCACCACTGATGGAAGTCTTCCGGAAGCTCTTCCAGACGTGGGGACCGCAGCACTGGTGGCCGGGTCGGACCCGTCTGGAGATTATTGTCGGTGCGATTCTGACGCAGAACACAAACTGGGCTAACGTGGAAAAGGCCATCACCAACCTGCGGCGCAAGCGACTCCTTTCCCTACATGCCCTGCTCACCTTCCCGGAAAGTACGATCGCCCAAGCAATCCGACCGGCAGGCTACTATAATCAGAAGGCCAAGCGACTGAAAGCCTTCGCCAGCTTCCTGGAGCGGACCTACGGCGGAAGCCTGCGCCGGATGTTCTCCGATACCACTCCGCAGTTACGCCAGCGACTTCTCTCCGTACCCGGGATCGGACCGGAAACTGCCGACAGCATTCTGCTCTATGCCGGCCGGCGACCGGTCTTCGTGGTGGACGCCTATACCCGCCGGGTGATGCAGCGTCACGGCTGGATACGCGGAAACGAAACCTACGAAGACCTGGCGGCTCTCTGTCAGCAGGCACTTCCCGCCGACGTACAACTGCTGAACGAGCTCCACGCCCTGCTCGTCCGTCTGGGCAAGACCCATTGCCGTACCCGGCCACGCTGTCCGGGCTGTCCACTGGAAAAGCTGCTTCCGCCGGACGGCCCCCTCATGTAGGCTGGAAGGCGGGGCGTAGCCCGAGGTATGAATCGGACTGGCACACTGTTCAGAGGCATTGCGATAGACTTCGCTAGCGCACTGGCAGCGACTGCGGTCCTATGCACCGGCTGCATGCACGGCGGTCCGCCAGCGCATGAACCTTCCGTGGATCTTTGGCGTCGCATGCCCCTGGGGGAGATAGTCTCGGTGAACCGCTCTCTGAACTATGTGATCCTCAGATGTATTATCTTGCCATCCACCGGCGAAGTCCTCAAAGTGTATCACGGGCCGGTGGCCGTGGCGGAGCTCGAGATCGAGCAAGTCGCTCCGGGATCCTGCGCCGCCGCACGGATCCTCAAGGGCTATCCGGCCAAGGGAGACCTGGTCAGACGCATTCAGCCAAGGAGCGAGTCAACTGATGAATCCGGCAGGATGGCTGATGGGAGGTAGACCCGGTATTGCCGAGCTGATTCTGGTGCTGGCGGTGCTTCTGTTGCTCTTCGGAGCCAAACGGCTGCCTGAGCTCGCCCGCGCCTTGGGGCGCAGCCTGTCGGAATTCAGAAAAGGCCGCGAAGAAGGTGAAAAGTCAACCGGTCCGGAGCATGTCGCTCCTGATGCTGAATCGAAGGATTCCGGCAGTCCTGATGTGCGAAGCAATAACGCCGCGCCGGATGGTTCCTGAGCTGCTGTATCACTGTATGTCGGAGAACGGCCCGATGAGGAACAGGATGATGACCAACATGTCGGTTTCGGTGGGATGCATCGTAGCAGCCATGCTCCTTATTGCAATTTGCGGCTGCGTCGCCCCCTCCGGGTATCCGCCGCACTACCGGCCCGGCGGACGGGACGATATGGTGGCGCTTGCCGACGAGGTCCGAGCCCGCTTGGCATCCGACGATATTACGGGATCTCTGCCGCTGGGAGTCAGTGTGGAAGACGGCGTGATCGTGCTGCGGGGAGCGGTACCCGACGAGATCACCCGGGCGCGCGCAGTGGGAATCGCCCTCTCGACTCCGGGGGTTGCCCAGGTGGAAGATCGGCTGACGGTATGGTGACCGCGCCGTATGCACGCAGAGATCGACATATACCACGGCCGCTGGTCCACGGGCGGCGTGCGGAGATCAGGGTCGCGGCGCCGCCCGCGCAGCTCTTCCAGCCATCGAAGCCACCGCCACCGCTCATCCCACTCCCGCTCTTCCCGGCGCACGCTGACTGGAATCCTCCTGTGGAGTACCTTGTCTCTGGTGACCGCGGCCTATGTCACCTTTCTGGCGTTGACCGCATTGCGCCATCCTGCCGCGAAACAGGATACACTTTCCGCTGCCGCCACCGACAACAGCAGCGCCACCGTCTCCCGGCAGGATGAGACCCAGGCCCTCGAGGCGCTGGCCACCAACATCGAATCACTTATCGAACGTCACACCGAGGCCGAAAAGATTCTGGACATCGCCTCCGCTTTGATCAAGGACGACCAACTGGGTTCCGCAGCCGGGCGGCTCGAAACCCTGCTCGCCGCAGGTATGCATTTCAACAGCATCCGGATGAAACTGGCGCAGATCTATCGGCTGCAGAAGCGGTTCGACGAAGCTACGCAACTTCTGATGGATGTACTGGCCACGCAACCGGACATGGCGGCGGCTCGCTTGTTGCTCGCAAGGGTTCTATTGGAGGCCCGCCACTGGGAACCGGCGCTGGCGGTAGCCAAGTGGATATTGGCGGACGACCCTTACAACGCCGACGCGCACGATCTGGCCGCCCGCGCCTATATCGGTATGGAGCAGCCGGGCTGGGCGATTCCCCACCTGCGCAAGCTGGTTGCGCTGCTGCGCGATGATCCGGACGTTTCCGGACGGCTGGCTGAAGCCTATATGATGATGGAAGAGTATGACCAGGCGGCGGCGATACTTTCTGAACTGCTGGAGAACAATAGTCGCGATGCCTCGCTCTACTACCGCCTGGCAGTGTGCCTGCTGCACAGCGGCCAGGAACAGCAGGCCGCCGAGGTTCTGGCACGTGCCTCGGATCGCTTCGGCCGGAGTTTTGTTGCCAGCTGGGTCCACTCGCGCGAGTTCGCCGCGGTGCGCGATAATCCTCTGTTCAGAAAGCTGATCGAGGAGCCCGCCGGCGACAGCGCGCAACCCCCGTGATTCAGCGCCCCGCCGGCACCGGAACGTTCGGCGTCGCCTGTCCGGCGGCAGTCAACCGGATTCTCTTGACAAGGCTCTCCAGATTACGCTGCTGCCGTTCGCGTATCTCCGACAGATCGAAGATATAGTGGAACATTTCTCCGCGTGCCATCCAACGGGGAACGCGGATCACAATCCGCGGCCGTGACCTGACCAAGCGGTAGTACAGCTCTTGGCCGGAAAAAGGATCCCGCGGTACGCGCTGTTCTTTTCCCTGGTAGAGTTCGGCGGTGCTTAACGGCCACCTTCCCTTTCCGCTCCGGTATATTGAGGCCGCGCACAGCAGCCTGAGCGCCTCGATCTGGCCTTCGGCCAGAAGCATTCTCTGGTAGACCCGTTCCATGCTCGGCTGAAGTAAAGGAACCAGAGGATTCGCCCCTGCTGGTAATGATCCTCCCGCGCGCACCAGGGTCTCACGATGCCGATCCATTGTCCGCACAATGGAAATGCCTTTCAGATATGGACGCTCCACAGCATCCGCCAGGCGGATCATGCGCGACTCATAATCCATCACCCAGCGGCGCAGGAGCTCCTCCCTCTCGGCGCCTTCTACCGCCAGGAGCCGATCTACCGCCGGCCGGTGCTCCTGCTGCCCATAGAGACGGTTGAGCTTCTCGACCGCTGCGTCCGGATCCATGAGCAACCAGCGGGAAAAGCGGCGGCTCTCTTCGCGCAGGTACTCTCCCAGATGAAAAGCCGGCCGCGACTTCGTCCGCAGCACCCGCATTACACGGAGTGCCGCGTCGGCATCATCGGTTCTCTCCAGGAACGGAACCAGCTCGTCCATAATCAACTGCAGTTCGTCCACCGCCACCAGCGCCGAATTCAGGTTCCGGTCCTGATCCAGATCAAATATCAGCCGTAAAAGGTACCCGTATATTTCCGCCGCCGTGCGCGGATTCTGCGCGTATTCATAGGCCTTGCTCACTGCCATACCGTAGTGTATGAGTCGCCTCATCACCCCGAGATGATCCAATCTGAGAGTCGGAGAGGGCTCCCGAGAGATATCAAAAACACACCGCTTGCAACGAGTTGCCCGGGCCAGAGCCTCCAGCACCGCATCCTGCCGCAGAAGCCAGCGGGCGGCCTCCGGCCAGGCATTGAATCCCTGGGGCGGCAAATCCCGCATTTCCGTGCGGGCAAACATGAGCATATCAAACTGTTCTGCCGTCCGGGGATTAGGTACCAGGGCCGCGGCCTTCAGATAGTGGTAAGCGGCATTCTCGAAGCAATCCCGGGATGCTCCCCGTACACAGACACCGAGCAACATCCAGATCACCAGGTGGAATATGCCCCGTCTTACCATCCGTATCGCCCCTCCTGTGCCTGAAAAATCAAAGCCCGCTCTGTTGCCGGCACCCCGCATGTCAGCCACAGCGCCAACGGTTTGCCGCTCAGGTTACCCTGCAGGCATGCGTAAGGCAATCGCTCATTGGAGGCCGCTCACCCGCTGCTTTCCTCCACATCGGCTCCCATGCGATAGCGAACCGCCGCGCAGGCGAACACCGCCGCAGTCTCCGTGCGCAGGATGGAGCGCCCCAGACTCACAAGGTGTGCCCCGGCGGCCCGGGCGGCTGCTATCTCCCGCTCACTGAAGTCGCCTTCCGGCCCGGTCAGCATCACTACAGCCGGTACAGAAGCGACTCCATCGCCTTCCAGAATGAGACGGAGCGGCAGTGCGCCTTCCTGCGCTGAGCAGAATAGAAGCGTTGCTCCCGTATCCCGTACAGCGTCAAGGAATCCGATGAGAGGAATCGGGCGGACCACTTCCGGCAGAATACATCTTCCGCTCTGCCGGCAGGCCTCAACAGCAATCTTGCGCCACCGCGCAACTCTTGGCGCGACCGCCGAGGGGTCCAGATGCACCACATTTCGGTCGCAGATCAGAGGGACCAGGCGCGCCGCTCCCAACTCAGTCGCCTTCTGGATCCACCAATCCATCCGCTGCGGCCTGATGATGGCGCAGGCGCTTACCAGCTTCACACGAGGCGGGCGGACGGTTCTCACCGTGGTGATCTCCAGTGTCAATCCACGGCGCCCGCTTGAGCGTACAAGGCAAAGGGCTGCTTTTCCTTCACCATCGAACACTTCCACCCTTTCTCCTTCCTTTACTCGCAGCACATGCCGCAGGTGATGCGCCTCGGAATCCGGGGGACGCAGTATTCCGGACTCACACCAGCCTTCCGGAGGTACGAAGCAGCGTATCCTGGGCCTCTCCCGCGACATCATGTTACTCAGGCGTCCTTCACGCAGGACGTCGGTAGAACTTTCTGGGCCACATGTACAGCATAATAACATGTCTCCGGCCGACGGGCAGCAGGTGCGGCCGCGCATAAGCTATTGAAACCGCCGTGGGGCTGTCCTAGCATCATGATGGCGGGAGGATGGAGCAGGCGATGTGGACGTTCGTACTCCGGATAGGGAAACGCGGCTTGGGACTGCTGGTAGTTTTGGGATTTCTGCCCCGCATTTCGGCTGCCGGCCTGAAGATCAACGAGGTCTACTTCCATACCGAAGGGCCTCAGGCACCGAACCAGTACGTCGAACTCTACAACGAGGGAACAAACACCGTCTACCTCGACGGACTGATCCTGACCGACGAGGCGGGCACCGGTATAGAAGGAATATTCCGTTTTCCGGGCAGCGGGACCGATGATCCGGTCGCGCCGGGCGAATTCGTGGTCATAGCCGCCGATGCGGACAGCTCCGACGGCATCGCTCCCGACATGGGGGTGCTGGCGGACTGGGAATGCTATGCCGGAGCGGGAGATTTCGACAATCCGGCGGTACCCAATCTGATTCTGGTGAGCGGTCAGCTGGATTTCAGCCTCTACCCGGGCGGTGACAACGTGATTCTGGCAGACGGCTCAGACACCAGTGCACCGATTGACGCCAGCACCATTATCGATGGAGTGAATTTCGCCGGAGGCGGCGGCGAACTGGCCCCTCTGGCGCCGGGTGCAGGCGACCACGACCCCTCGGTTTCCGCTCCCACCGGAAAGTCAATCAACCGCTGTCCCGACGGGTGGGATAACGACTATTCCTCCAGCGCTGATTTCTTCTCCCGCGATTTCACCCCCGGCCTGACCAACGACTGCGACGTCCAGTCGGTGCTGTCCGTTGATGATGCCACCGTAGTAGAGGGAGATTCTTCATCCACCTCGGCAGTTTTCCGGCTTTACCTTTCCGAGTCAGCAACCGCCACGGTAAGCGTTGAGTATTCTACGTCGCCCGGCACCGCTTCATCGGGAGCCGACTACGCCCCCGCCTCGGGGACAGTCTATTTCCCTCCCGGACTTACCGAGCAGACCGTCTCAGTTGCCGTCTTCGGCGACACGAACCGGGAAGACCATGAGACTTTCTATTTCCAACTGAGTAATGCGGTAAACGCAGTGTTGGGCGATAATCTGGCCCTGGGGACGATCCGGGATGACGACGGCTTCCTGATCATTTCGATCAGCGCATGCGAGACTCAGGCGTGGATAACCTGGGAATCGTGGAGCGGCGGAACCTACCGTCTGGAATACTCGCCCCAATTGAGCAACCCGGTTTGGAATGTTGTGGGCGGACCAGTCACCGCCACGGGCAGCACCGCGTCCGCACAAGATGCCACCATTTCCAATATCGAGCGGCGATTTTACCGGGTATTGAGAACGGACTAGAGACGAGATAAAAATCTTGACGGTTTCGGCGTTGTTTTGGGTTGCTGAAGGCACCTGTTGTCAACATCGTGCGGGGGAGGCCCGGCCGGTATTGGTTGACTGCGTCACACCAGTACGTTTAATTAGATACGTGAGCAGCTGTGGTGAAGCACCGTGCAACTACGGAGCCACATACGGTAACATATCTCCGCGGGCAGGCGGCCTGCATCGCTTCTCGGGCGAGGTAGGGCCTGCCGGTTTCCACGTACACTGAATCCCGACCAAAGGTTCCACACAATGGCGGAAGAAATCATCCACTTCAACAATCGCCGCGAGGCTCAGGATCTCACTGCCGGAGGACCGGAGTTTCTACGGCTTATCGCCGGGGCATTCGACATCCGCATAACGGCGCGCGACATGTGGGTGAAACTGAGTGGGCCGGACGAGCGCGTACAGCAAGCAGCCGAGTTTTTCCGGATTCTGAGAGACATCCGTGAGCGCGGCGCCCGTCTGGGTGAACACGGGTTACGCTATGCACTACGTGCCTACCAGCAGGGCAAGGGAGAAGAATTGCGGCAGCTGTATTCAGTCCGAATTGACGTCGCCCCCGGACGGCCGCCCATTTTCCCGCGGACTTTTGGACAGCGCGATTATGTCCGGGCCATCATGACCCGTGATATTACTTTCGGCATCGGTCCGGCCGGCACGGGCAAGACCTATCTGGCCATGGCCATGGCTGTATCCTATCTGTTGAAAGGCGACGTAAGCCGGATCATTCTGACGAGGCCCGCCATCGAGGCGGGAGAAGCATTGGGGTATCTCCCGGGGGACATGTATCAGAAGGTTTTCCCCTATCTGCGCCCTCTCTATGACGCACTCTATGACATGATGTCACCCGACGATATAGAGCGCAACATGGACCGCGGCGTAATTGAAGTCGCCCCGCTGGCCTACATGCGCGGTCGTACATTGAATCACGCCTTCGTAATCCTCGACGAAGCCCAGAATACCACCTCCGAACAGATGTTGATGTTCCTTACACGACTGGGATTCGATTCCCGGTGCGTCATTACCGGCGATCTGACCCAGGTGGACCTGCCGCCCAGCAAGGCTTCCGGACTGGTGGAGGCACGCCGGATTTTGAGTAACATTCAAGGCATTGCCTTCGCCGAGCTGACCGATGCCGATGTGGTCCGCCACTCATTGGTTCAGAAAGTCATCCAGGCCTATCGGGAGGATCGGCTCCAGACCCGCGGCCGCACTCCAGCCCGGCCGACCGATACTCTGGAACCGACAGCATGAATAACGTCGTCTCCAAGGCACGCGCCCGAAGGGCCAGGGAGAAGGACCGGGCAGAGCGACAGCGGACACGACCCCGGGGGAAGAGTGTAATACTGCTCACGCTGGTGGGCACAGCCCTGTGGATGACTACGGCGGGACTGGTGCTTACCGCGCGGCGCCTTCCCCGCTACGTAGTCGGTTCCACGGCGCGAAACACGGTGATATGCTCGGTGCCCTTCAAGGCTGAAGATGTCACCGCTACCCGTCTCAAGCGTATCCAGGCGGCCGAATCAGTTCCTCCGGTGTTCCGGCTGGATACCTCCGCCGCAACCGCAGCCCGCACTGTTCTGGCCGAACTGCTGGAGAGTGCCGGCACCGACCGGGCGGAGGGGGAGGCTCTAAGCAAGTTGCAGGAGCACTTAACGGCCGCCGGAATTGAGATTCCGGCCGCACGCTTCCAGCAGCTCGCCCGTTCGGTTGACCGGACGGCCTTCCTCGACACTTTTGAAGACGTGCTGCGCAGCGTCCTTTTGCAGGGCATAATCTCTGCCGAGGCACGCGAAAGCCGCTTTCACAACCTGGCAGCCCGCGACATCATTATTCTCGAAAGTCCTTCGGGAACCGTCACTTCCAAGGTGTCCCGACTCCTCACGCCGCAGGAGGCTGCCGAAGAGGCGGCCCGCCGGCTCCGGTCGCAGTACCGGAAGGGGAAAATCAGTCTCAAGGATCTCGCCGCGCTGTACCGACCCTGGTCGGTTCCCAACGTGGCCTACTGTGCGGAACGGACCCAGCAACTGCGGAAAGCAGCCCAGGAAAAGGTGAAACCGGTTCGGGTCACCATTGAGCGGGGAACGCCGATCGTAACGGCGGGCGATCTGATCACACCCGACATCCAGCAACGGCTGACATTGCACGATCGGCTCCTGCAGCAGACCCGTAGCGCGTCCGACCGCATCCGAGCCCGTCTGGGCGAGCTGGTCGTTCTGCTCCTGTTCCTGATCATTTCCAGCGGAATGCTGCTGATCTCCCGGCCCCAGACCTTCAATTCTCTGCGGGAACTCGCCTTTCTGGCCACCGTGGCCGTGCTTGCATTGCTTCTCACTGCAGCGGACCTTTTGCTGCTGCAGCAGGTACCGGTAATTCGAGGAGCCCTCCTGGCAGCGGTTCTGCCTGTGGCTCTGGCTCCCTTCCTGGTGACGATATTCATGGGCGGTGCCGCAGCGCTGGCGGTGGGAGTGTGGACCTGCGCGGGCGCGGCCATGATGGCGGGACGCCCGTATGATGTGCTCCTCTCAGGACTTCTGGCCACGATAGTAGCCGCGACCAGTGCCCGCGGAATACACCGCCGGGCGCGGCTTTTTGCCGTGGGGCTGTGGATCGGAGCTGCGGGTGCGGTCGCCGCAACCGCCCTGGGCCTGTCCTATGGCGCCCCGCTTTCCAGCGTGATTCCTTCCGCCGCCCTGGCCTTGGGCAGCGGCTTGCTTACCGCGGCGCTGGTACTCATTCTAATTCCGGTTTTTGAAAGTATCTTCCGCATGACCACGGATATAGCTCTGCTGGAACTCTCTGACCTGGGCCATCCGCTGCTCAAAAGGCTGGCGGTGGAAGCTCCCGGCACCTACCACCATTCTCTCATGGTGGCCAATCTGGCTGAGGCCGCCGCCCATGAGATAGGGGCCAACCCGCTGCTTGCCCGCGTTGCGGCGTACTATCACGATATCGGGAAGTTGACCAAACCGGAATTCTTCACCGAAAACTTCCAGATGCGGCCCAATCCGCATGATGATCTGGCGCCCAGTATGAGTGCTCTGGTGATAGCTTCACACGTCAAGGAAGGGGTTTCCCTGGCCCAGCGTCACAGGTTGCCTCCGGTCATCGTCGAGGCGATTCAGCAGCACCATGGAACCAGCATGATCTCCTTCTTCTATCAGCGCGCCCGGCAGCAACAGGAACAGGCCGGGAGCCACCGCAACCAGAGGCCGGTGGAAGAAAAGGACTACCGCTATCCCGGGCCTCTGCCGCGTTCCCGGGAGATGGCCATCATTGCACTCGCCGACGCAGTGGAAGCCGCCTCCCGCACGCTGGAGAAGCCCACTGCCTCGCGCATAGAAAACCTGGTCCGCGAAATCATTGAAAAAAAGTTGCTGGACGGCCAGCTGGATGAATCACAACTTACTTTGAGAGATCTGGCTGCCATCCGGCGGGTGTTCACCTTCACCTTGACCAACATGCTGCATGAACGCATACAGTACCCCGAACATGAGACTGAGCGTGAAAAACCAGCAGAAGCAACATCCACTGAACCGGGCCAAACTAAGGGAACTCGTGCAGGCACTGGCGAATGAGATCCGTCAGCGTTACATGCCTTGTGGCTCCTGGGGTGAGCTGTCGGTTACCGTCACCGATGATCGTGGAATTACCGAAATGAATCGCCGGCATCTCGGACGGGATGGGCCGACTGATGTGATCGCCTTCGGGTATCTACCGATTCCCGGCGAATCAGCCGCGATAGACGGGGACATTATTGTGAATCTCGAACGCGCTTGGCAGGAAGCCGCCCGCCGAAAATGTAGTCCCGAGCGCGAGCTGGCTACCTATATCACCCATGGATTGCTCCACCTGACCGGGGAAGACGACGCTACCCCCGCCCAGCGCCGCCGCATGCGAAGACTGGAACAGACGGTGATCAGCCGTGTGCTGAAAGAAAAAGACCGAGCAACCAGCACATTCGCAATCTTCCGGCAGGGAGCGAGGCGTGCTGGAGGAGGTTGAGTCATGGCTGCCGCCATCCTTACAGCAACTCTGTTACTGGCCGCTGCCATGTTCTTCGCGGCTCTGTTCCGTGCTTATACCCATACCGGCCGCGCGCAGGCTGACCGGTTGGCTGAGCAGTATCCTGCCATACGGCGCAAAGTGGAATTCTGGGCGCCCCGCTGGGAGGAACTCTGTGCGTCTCTACAGCTGCTTATGGTGACAAGCCGCCTTCTTTTCATTCTTTCCACTGCCCTGCTGCTTCTCCGGACAGGCGTTTCTTTGCCGATCCTGCTCGGCGCAGTGGTCGCCCTGATACTCCTGAGCCTATTCCTCCTGGAACTGGTACCGGACGCGCTGGCGATCGCCTTTTCCGACCGCATCTCAGCCCGGACTCTGCCCCTGATATCTCTGCTCGCGGTATTTATCCGGCCCGTTGCCTGGCCTCTGGCGCGTGCCGCCCGCGTATTACGGCACGCGGTCAGTTCCGGGGCCGAGGAAGAAGACCGGCCTACACATGAAGAAGCCATTCTTTCCATGGTGGGCCCGGACCAGGACAGCGATCTGGAAGCTGAAGAAAAAAAGATCATCCGCAGCGCACTGGAATTCGGCGACACGGTGGCGCGTGAAATCATGACGCCGCGGGTGGATGTGATCGGACTGGAAGATTCCACCCGGATCTCCGAAGCTGTCCCCATTATCCGGCGTACAGGCCGCTCGCGGTATCCGGTGTTTCATGAGGATCTGGACGATATTCTGGGAGTCGTCCACGTGAAGGATCTTCTGGTGCTTCTGGGCGAAAGCAAAGGCTCATCGCCCGTGATCAGTGCGGTGAAACCGGTGCCCTTCGTCCCTGAATCCATGCCTATCAGCGACCTGCTACAGCTGCTTCGTTCCCAACAGGTCCAACTGGCGGTTGTCGTGGACGAATACGGCGGAACTTCGGGCGTGGTCACCATTGAAGATATCCTTGAAGAACTGGTCGGCGAAATCCACGACGAATACGACGTACGAGAGGCCGCCGTGCGCCACCTGCCGGATGGCTCCGTAGTTATCAGCGCGCGAACTCCGGTCTCCGAAGCCAACACCATTGCCGCGGTGCACATTCCTGAAGGTGAGGACTACGACTCGGTAGGCGGGTACATCTTCAGTGTACTGGGACGGATCCCGCGTGCGGGCGAGACGGTAGACGGCGAAGATTTTACCCTTACCGTGCAGGCCGCTGACCAGCGGCAGATCCACCTGGTACGGATCACGCCAAAGCACCCGGTCGCATCTGCCGCAACATGAAAATCCCGGCCAGCGATAATGTCCACCTCACTTTCTGCCTCAATGCTTTTCCTTCCCCGCGGCCGGATACCCTGAGCAATTTCTGTGATCAGACACTTCGACCCATACGGGAGCAGTCAGGCTGTACCGGACGCCTCGGCTGGGGCCTCTGGCTGGATCGGCAATCAGCGCGTCAGTTCACCGATCCTGCTAGGAGTGCAGCCCTCTGCACCAGTCTGGCTCAGCACGGGTTCTACCTATTCACACTGAACGGGTTCCCGTACGGTACGTTCCACGGTTCCCGTATCAAGGAGCAGGTATTCTACCCGGATTGGACCTCTGACCAACGCCTGAATTATACGCTGGAACTCGCCCGCATCCTCTGCGCC
>QNAJ01000004.1 GCA_003641465.1 Verrucomicrobiota bacterium
ACTTCGGCGCTCCAGACCTGCTGATCGCCATATCCAGCAACGGAAACGCGGGCGTGGTCCTGGATTACTGCCGACTGGAAAGTCTGGCGGATACAAGCAGTGCAGGCCCGGCGCTGGATCTGGACAGCGATGCCGCTGACCCGGAATCAGCCTCGGTGCAGATACGCTGGAGTACGATTGATGCGGAAACCGGCAACGGCATCACCATGAACAACTGCAGCGTGGCGGTGATCAGATCGAAGATCGAGGCATCCGGCCATGGGATAGAAGCCACCGGGGGAATACTGGACGTAGGGTGGAGCATTGTCGAAGCGGGCAGCAATGCCATCCATGCGGTCTCCGACTGCGAAGTTGACGTAGCCCACACCTTCGCGGATGGGGGCTATCGCGCAATCCACCTCGAGGACGGGTCGCTCTTCGTGGAGGACTCCGAACTCGCCGCAATGACCGACTGCGGCATGTATCTGGTGACCAGTGGAGGAGTTTCGGTTACGCGCACCACGGTTACGGGAAGCGAAGAGGATGGGAACGGACAGGCCCTTTATGCCGCCCTGGAAGGTGCGGATAGTCCGGGAGTGCTCCTGCATTCAATGTTTCAAGGGGACGGAGGCGGGCCGGCTTTCGAGATCGAAGGGGGGACGCTGTTCGCGGTCGGATCGGTGTTTGTCTCCGACACTAACCGGGCGGTTCTTATTCGCAGTGAGACCACCCGGGTAGTCTTTGACGGATGTGAATTCGTGAACACCGCCGACGACAATACCAACCTGGTCATCGAACTGTACTGTCCCACAACTGCTACCAACATCCCGAGGGCCCAGATCATGAACTCCGTTGTCCGGTCACTGTATTCCGGCACCGGACAGGTGTTTACCATCGGTACCACCCTTTTCGACGCAACCGGCCTGGTGTCCATGGTCAACTGCTCGCTGAGTCATATCTTGGCGCCGAATACCTTCATTGTTCCGGCGACAAACATTGCAAACGATTGCTGGATCATGCCGGCCTTCTGATCAGGCAGGGGGGATGGTGGCGGTGAAGACCATCATGCAGATATGCGCATCGGTGACTTTCCTGGGTCTGTCCATTTTCCCCTCGTATGCTGCGGGGCAGACCAGTACATCCTTCCGGGTGGTCGCCGACGTTTTCTGTGCGGCGGATGCAGGAATTGCGGTGGGCGGTGCTTCAAACCAGAGTTCACTTTCAGTAGCCCAGTGGTCTGTAGTGGGGGTGCAGACCAGTGCCTCATTTGGTTGTGAGGAAGGCTTCCAGGCGGCGACAGATGGCCTGGACAGCGATCATGACGGAATACCCGACGGCGAAGATCCGGACAGCGACGGAGACGGAGTTCCAGATGCGGCCGATCTGCGGATATACGATACCGACAACGACGGTGAGAACAATCTTGCAGACAATGATGATGACGCGGACGGACTGACCGACATGCAGGAAAGCCAATATGGAACCTCCTGGGTACGGACGGATTCAGATGATGACTCCCAGAGCGACTATGAGGAGGCGGTCGTGCTGCTGACCGATCCGACCGATGGGAGTGATTTCCTGCGATGTTCGAGCGTGGAGTTGCAGAACGGCCAGGTTGTAGTGAGTTGGGCATCTGAGCCCGGCGTTACGAACTACTGGGTGCAGCGCACAACCAATATCGCAGCCGCAGCGTCGTGGACGACGCTGGCCGGTCCGATCAGCGCTGCGGTGGGTACCAACCGCACCTCATGGACTGATGTTTCGCCGCCCGAAGGATCGCATTATCGCATAAGAGTGCCGTATTGATCAGATTGGACACCCGGGCGGCAGCAAAGGCGATGTGGGATGTTCGCGCGATGGTTTCTCAGGCTCTCAGCCGGCGCAGCACGCGAAGCAGCCCAACATTACCTCCGATCCACAGCATGATTCCTACCATAGTGAGATGGTGTCCGTGTAAGGAGGTCAGGCCGTGCAGATAGAATTCGGTGAGCCACCACCCGGAACCCGCGAATATCATACCGGTGAGTGTAAAGATCAGGCAGTTGCGACCGACAGCGTCTTGCCACAATTGCCTCATGAACACCTCCTTCTCTGATGTCATCATCTTCGCCAAATTCGTCTTCTGGCCGTGAGTTTAGGTTTGCTCGCATCGCAGGACGTAAGGGCATATCCACTGACCGACGGTAATAGAATGGAGCGGGCCTGCCACTTGGCGGGGAAGACTGTCTCGAAACACGGGCCATATCGGGAGACTCATGCCGATAGTCAGTATGAACACTCTGCCTCCATGATACTGTCCGAGCCGCCTGTCTGGAATGCTCGCATACTCCGGGCGAAAGAGTGGAACGCGTCTGTCGCATCCCGGCGGCAGCGCGGGACATGCGGTGCCCGCTGGAGCAAGGGAACATTTCCTTTATCCGGGACTGCATCGCCGGGATGGAACCGTTGGTCAGCCCTTCTATTCACGGATCTGCCCGCTGCCGTAGATGATGTACTTGTAGGTAGTGAGTTCCTCCAGGCCCATTGGTCCGCGGGCATGCAGCTTATCCGTGCTTATTCCGATTTCCGCGCCCATTCCGAATTCGCCGCCATCGGTGAAACGCGTAGAGGCATTGACATATACCGTGGCCGAATCGACCTCGTTGGTGAAACGGCGTGCAGCCTTATCCGAGCCGGTAACGATGGCATCCGAGTGATGTGAACCGTAATGATTGATGTGCTCGACTGCACTGTCCAGATCGGACACTACGCGCACTGCCAGAATGAGGTCCAGGTATTCCGCATACCAGTCTTCCTCGGTGGCGGCTTTCATCTCCGGAACGATGGCCCGGGACCTTTCATCGCCTCTCAATTCCACATTGTGGCGGCGGAACATATCAGCCATCCGGGGCAGGAACTGCTCGGCGATTTTCTGATGCACCAGCAGAGTTTCTATGGCGTTGCAGACTCCCGGCCGCTGGCATTTGGCATTCTCGCAGATGCGTATTGCCATTTCCAAGTCAGCCGACTCGTCCACATAAACGTGACATACCCCCTTATAGTGCTTGATTACCGGGACACGCGAATTCGCGGTGATGAAACGGATAAGCCCTTCCCCGCCGCGCGGAATTATGAGGTCCAGATATTCGTCCAGATGACACAACTCCCGCACCGCTTCGCGGTCCGTGCTCCGCACTATCTGCACGGCGTGTTCCGGCAAACCCTGGCGGATACCACCGGCCTGCAAGGCATCGGCTATGGCCAGGTTGGAATGAATCGCTTCGCTTCCGCCTCTGAGAATAACCGAGTTGCCAGCCTTGATGCACAGTACCGCCGCGTCGGCGGTCACATTAGGCCGGGATTCATAGATGATACTTATTACACCGATGGGGACGCGCACCTTGACGATCTCCAGCCCGTTGGGCCGGATCCACCTGCTGATCTTGCTCCCGACGGGATCTTTCAGGGCGGTCACGTTGCGGATGCCGCGGATCATGGAATCTATGCGCGAGGCGGTCAGCTCCAAGCGATCCAGCATGGCGCTGCTCAGGCCGACGGATCGGCCCGCTTCCATATCCTGCCGATTGGCTTCGAGGATCTGATCGCGGCGGGCTTCCAGCTCGTCCGCCATGGCCTGGAGAATGGCATTTTTCCGCCGGGATGAAAGAATCGCCAGCTTGCGCGACGCGGCGCGGGCATTGCGTCCCATGGAGACGATTTCCTCACGCAGACTCATCTGTTTCCTCCTGCTGGTCGAACAGCATCATGTTATCCCGATGAATCACCTCGTCGTAGTCCCGGGTCCCCAGAATTTCCGGGATCGCGCTGGTAGCCTTGCCCTTTATCAGACGGATCTGTTCGCTGGAATAGTCTACCAGCCCGCGGCCGAGAAGATTTCCTTGGGGATCAAGGATATCCACCACTGCTCCGGCAGGAAAATCGCCCCGTACCTCACGTACGCCGATGGGAAGCAGGCTGCGTCCCCGGCGCCGCAGGGCGTCGCGGGCTCCCTCATCTATGACCAGGGTGCCTTGCGGGCGATTGAAAAAAGCGATCCAGCGCTTCCGGGCCGGCAGCGTTGGCTGGCGGCTGTCGCCTATGACCAGAGTCCCCACGGGGGCACCAGAGCAGATTTCCTGCAGACACATTTTGCGCCGGCCATCAGCAATTACCGTGGGGATCCCCACCGATGCGGCCATCTGGGCGGCCTCCAGTTTGGTCTCCATCCCCCCCACGGAGAGATGGTCCCGGTGTCTTCCGATAAGTTTTCGTACCTCCGGGGTGACCGAGCGTATCACCGGCACGCGGACGGTCCGTTTGCCGCCGTTCTGAGGCCGGCGGACGCCGTTGGTTGTGGTCAAGAGGACCAGCAGATCGGCACTGATAAGCATCGCGACGAGGGCGGCCAGGAAGTCGTTGTCTCCCACCTTGATTTCATCCACCGCCACGACGTCATTCTCGTTGATGATCGGAACGGTTCCCCGGCGCAGCAGGGCCATCAGAGTATTGCGTGCATTGAGATGTCGCTGGCGGTTGCGCAGGTCGTCGTGAGTCAGCAGAAGCTGAGCAGTGAGGATACGGTAACGGCTGAAGAAACGCTGATAGGTAGCCATAAGACGTGTCTGTCCTACAGCCGCGGCCATCTGCAGTTCCGGAAGCCTTGTAGGACGCCTGCGTATGCCCAAGGCCGCCATACCGCACCCGATCGCGCCCGACGAAACCATGGCGAGTGCACGGCCCTGTGATTTCAGTCGGGCTACGTCGGTGACAATGGAACGTACTCTGTCGGGCTTGATCCCCTGCGGGCCGCCCATCAGTACACGCGTACCGACCTTGACCACGATGCGCCGGGCGGCCGCCACCCGACTGCGCAATTGTATTTCTTCCTGAGACGATACCTTCATATCCCTCCAGCCCGGATACGCCTTGTGCACAATAGCATCCGCAGGGAGTCGTGTCGAGCCGCCGCGGTTACGGGGGATGGCCGACCCGGGGCGGTCGCCGATCTGCAATTGGTGCGTGACAGCGGACGGGCTGAAGATACCATCGTGCGCAAAGGGTGACTCCGACAGGAAACGGTACGGCAGGGCAGTGGTGCACGATGAAGAAGGAAGACAGAGAGGTCTCAGCAGGGGGCTGGTGGCGCTTTGTCCACGGAGGAGGGGAAGAGGCGGATGGTGAGTTCCGCGCTGATGGTGCGAGGTGCAGAGCGCGGGTGTATTTCCCCCTATGCAATGAAGGGGGAATGCTGTCGTGGGTAACGCCGGCTCTGCAGGGTGCTCCGGCTCGAGACTATCATCATTACTTGGGAATTCCGCTCAGTATAGAAGAGATGGCCTATTCCTGCGCGCACCGCGGTCTGTGGCTGGTAGAGCGGGAGTCTGACCGTATTTTCAGTGCAGCAGGATTCAATCCCGACGGCCGCCATGGGCCTTCGGCGGCGGATATTGCTGCAGGACCGGGCTGGTTCAGGGTGCGTCGTGAATGGAAAGAGTTGTCTATTACCGCGACTGCTACACTCTGGTGTCCCGCCGACGCACGCGTTCCGATTGAGGTGATGACCTGCCAAGTAGTGAATACGGGGACATCGGTAAGAAGGGTAGCGGCATATACCGCAATGCCTCTGTTCGGGCGTTCGGCGGACCGCGTGAGGGACCATCGCCATGTGAGTGCCCTGCTACACGCGGCCCGCGCGGTCCCTCACGGCGTAGTTCTTAAGCCGGTTATGGAGTTCGACGAGCGCGGCCATCGGTTCGAGACGCTTTCGTATTGCGTCCTGGCGGCATCGGGAGACTGCGACGCGCCGGATGGGATATGGGTGGATGCGGAGGAATTTATCGGCCCCCACGGGGTGTTCTGGTTGCCCGACGCAGTGAAAAGGCGCCTGAGAGACGGCGTACACAAGCGCGTCAGGGGTCGTGAAGTGGTTGCGGCCTTCTTTTTCAGTGAGCGGGAGCTGTTCCCCGGGCAAAGCATGGAGTTCCGTCTGGTGGCCGCAGTGGGGGATGTCGCGGGCCGGACGTTGCGATCAGCCCGCATTTTCCTCAGGAAGCAGCGGGCCGACGTGTCGCTGGAAGCAACCCGGCGATGGTGGAAGGAGACCGCGCGCGGTGTGCGATTTTTTACTCCTGACGCGGTACGGGACAACTGGTTGGTCTGGGTGAATCTGCAACCGAACTTACGGCGGATTTATGGTAACTCCTACCTGCCGCATTTTGACTACGGGCGTGGGGGCAAGGGATGGCGGGATCTCTGGCAGGACTGTCTGGCGATTCTGCTCCGCGATCCGGAAAGGGTGCGGGAAGTTATCCTGCACAACTTCGGCGGGGTGCGGATTTACGGTTCCAATGCCACCATCATCGGCCACGACGGCAGCTTTATCGCTGATCGTAACGATATACCCCGGACCTGGATGGACCACGGTGTGTGGCCGGTCCACACGACGCTGCTGTACCTCGACCAGACCGGTGACTTCGACCTGCTGAGGGAAGAGCGGGAGTATTTCCGTGATCCGCAGCTTTTCCGCTGCCGGAGGCGCGACCCGGAGTGGGCACCGGCTTACGGCAACGCATTACGCACCTACAGCGGCAGGATTTACCGGGGCAGCGTGATGGAGCACATGCTCGTGCAGACGGTTACCGCATTCTACAACGTGGGCCGCCATAATCTCTGCCGGCTGGAAGGCGGTGACTGGAACGACGGATTGGATATGGCGGCGGACAACGGCGAGTCGGTGGCGTTCAGCGCCTTCTACGCGTGGAATCTGCGGAGGCTTGCCCGGACACTCAAGGAAATGGGCCAGCGCGGTGTCAGGGAGCTCGAGATCGCAGTAGAATTATTGCCGCTTTTCGACCGGCTGGACGGCCAGGAGCCGGTTGACTACCGAAGTGCCGAAGCGCGCATGGCCCGACTGGAAGGATACCTGCAGAAGGTCTCCCGGGACATCAGTGGTCTGCGCAAGAAAGTGGACCCCTGCGCCCTTGCAGCAGACCTTGAGGCCAAAGCCGCTGCGCTCGCCGAAACTATTCAGCGGCAGGAATGGATCCCACTGGGCAGCAGGATAGGGTGCTTTAACGGCTACTACGACAACCGAGGCCGGAGGGTGGAGGGACGCTTCGGCCGCCGGGTGAGGATGACCCTCACCGGACAGGTGTTTCCGCTGATGGCAGAGATCGCGGATGATGCTCAGGTGGACATGGTGATCCGGGCGATCAGGCGTTATCTTACCGATCCGCGCGGCGGAGTGCGGCTGAATACTGATTTCGGCCAGGTCTATCCT
Organism: Verrucomicrobiota bacterium; assembly: GCA_003641465.1. Lineage (GTDB taxonomy): Bacteria > Verrucomicrobiota > Kiritimatiellia > B70-G9 > B70-G9 > B70-G9. The sequence continues at coordinate 7,238 of QNAJ01000004.1, forward strand.
GAACTGGGCCGGGCTTTCTCCTTTGCATACGGGGAAAAGGAGAACGGTGCCGTATTCAGTCACATGGCGGTCATGTATGCATTTGCGCTATATAGCCGCCGTCGCGCACGGGAAGGCCGCCGCGTCTGGCACAGCCTGTACCGCATGGCGGTTGACAGTGCCGTTTCGGATGTCTTCCCCAATCTGCCCGAATACTTCAACCTGTCGGGCCGCGGTTTGTATTCCTACCTGACGGGATCGGCGGCCTGGTTGGTGTACCTCCTGCTCACGCAGGTGTACGGAGTGCGTGGGTTGCGGGGCGATCTCCTGCTGGACCCGCAACTGGGCAAAGATGATCTGGACCGGGATGGAGTGGCGCAGGTGGAATTGACCTTTGCAAAGCGGCGATTGCGCGTGCGCTATGAGGGACATCCGGGGCAGAAAGCCGATCGGCCGATTCTCGTGTCGGGCAGTCCAGTCGAAGCGGTTCCGGGCCCTGATGGCAGAGGGTACATCCTGTCTCGCGCACTGATCGAAAGATTGCTTCCCGGGAGAACCCACGAGATTCGCGTGCCACTCCGGACAGCTTCTTTACGCTGAAGGTCAACCGGATCAGTTGCCACCGGGGGAGGAGAGGAAGCCGATCTTGTTGTCCCGGATATTTTCGCTCGAAGCCAGGGCCGGCCGTTGCTAAGTTTGAATAGGAGCGGAGGGAGGTCGGAAGTGGGATTACGGGAATGGTTCAGGCGCCTGCGGAGCGGCGAGCGACAGAGGGATCTTTCACCCGCCTTGCGCCGCAGCCGGACGGAACAGATCGCTATACTCCAGGCAGGCTACGAAGAGATGCTGGACCTGGCGCGCACCGTACGATCGCATCTGGAACGGCAGGCCCAGGTGCAGGAGCGTCTCCTGGGACTTCTGGAAGAGTTGCCCGGATCCTTGCAGAGTGTCCGGCAATTGGGGGAGGGTGCTCAGCGTCAGACTGAGATCCTGGAGCGCATTAACCAGAATCTGAAGGAGGCGGCACAGGAAGATCGTCGTCTGGCGGACGGCCTCCAGCAGTTTGGCAAAGTCCTGCAGCGCATGGACGAAACCTCCCGAGGAACGGCGCGGACCATGGCCAGACTGATGGCCAGGTCCCACGAATCAGAAGAGTTGCTGCGGGAACTGGTGGTCCGATCGGAGAGGCGTGTGACCATGCTGGTGGCGGCTCTGGCGGTGGTTGCCGTGCTGGCGGCGTGTTCCGCGCTACTTTTCTTTGAACGAAGTGGTCCCCGGCGATCCGGCGGGACATACGGTTTTTCGGCGGGGAGTGTGACCAAGCCTGCTTCGGAACACAGCGAAGATACGGTAAATCTGGATCACAGTATCGCCGAGCTGGAGGCCCAAGAAGGTTCCCGGACCGAAACCGAGGCGGCGGAAGACACGGGTGAGGCAACCGATTCCGGCTCCCCTGAGGCAGGCGTAGCCGCAGAAAGCGACACGGACTGAGCGATAAGAGGCGCTCCTGTCCGTGCCGTGGCAGGGTGGAGCCGTTACGCGGGGATCATCATACGGATAAGCTCCGCATGGCGGGGGACGGTCCCGCCAGCCCTTGTTCGGAGGTCTCTTTTCCCGGATCCGACCACGCGGAGGTGAATGGTCTAGGGCCGACTTTGGATGCATTGCGTTACACAGTGTGTCAGCCCGTCAAGAAATGCATTTACGCTGAACTTCTCTGCATTTTTCCGGATAACTGCCGGGTCCCATTCTTGAGCCGCCGCCCTCTCGACCGCGGCGGCGAGCGATTGAGGGTTCTGACTGTCGAAAAGATACCCGGTGCGGCCGGCTACAACGGTTTCCTGGACGCCCCCTCGATCAAAGGCGATGACCGGGGTACCACAGGCCTGGGCCTCCAGGGGGACCAGGCCGAAGTCCTCTTCGCCCGGGAAGATGACGAATCGTGCCCGCCGGTAGAGGTTGCGGACATCTTCGTCGGGGAGTTGCCCGAGGAACTCGATATTGGAGGCGGCAAGCGTCTTCAGTTTACGATATTCGGTGCCGGTACCTACAATCCTGAGGGGAAAGCGGAGCTGGTTATACGCCTTTATGGCGATATCAATCCGCTTGTATGGCACGAGGGCGGACACAATCAGGTCGAATTCTCCGCGGGCTACGCGGGGATCGGGTGTGAAAAAGTCCAGATTGACCGGCGGGTAGACCACACGCGCCGGGCGGTGATAGCATACCTCAATCCTACGCTGCACGTGCTGGCTGATGGCGACGAAGAGATCCACCCGGTTCGAGGATCGGAGATCCCAGGAGCGCAGATATCGGAGCAGTGGAACAGAGGCCGCCCTCACCAGGGGATTACTTCCAAAGTAATCGCGCGGGAATACCCACACATAGCGCATAGGCGTGAAACAGTAACAGAGATGCGGTGTGCCCCGCGGTACCCTCACACCTTTTGCGACACAGTGACTGGTGCTGATCACGATATCGGCTGGCGGGATGGAGAGGCTTTCGGCGGCCACCGGAAACAGGGGGAGGAACAACCGGTAGCGTGTGAAGATGCCGGGAACCCGTTGCAGGAATGAAGGAAAAATCGGATGCCGGTTGATCGTCTCAGACACTGCCGCTGGATTATGGATAAGAGTGTAGATAGGCGCATCGGCAAAGACCTCGCAGAGAAGCTCCAGAACCCTTTCGCCGCCGCGCATCCCGGTCAACCAGTCATGCACCAGCACCGCCTGCATGCGGCGCAGATCTTCGGCGACGGACAGAGACGGTCGCGGTGGAGGAGCGGAGCTCCCTGTGCGATCCGGGGCAAGTGAGTGTTGATGCCGGTTGCCGTTCATTGATTTCCCTCTGATCGAAGGCCGTCCAGAAGTCGGCGGTAGATTGCGAGGGTACCCCGCGCGGTTCGTTCCCAGGAAAATAGCCGCGCCCGCGCAAGTCCCTTGCAAGTCAGCGTCTGGGCCAGCGAGCGGTCGGTCAGCACCCGTACCATCGCTTCGGCCAGGGCTTCCGGGGTAAGCGGGTCTACGTAGAGCGCGGCGTCCGCCGCCACTTCGGGCAGTGCTCCGGCCCGGGAACAGATGACCGGGCAGCCGCATGCCATGGCTTCGAGCACGGGTAACCCGAATCCTTCACAGCGGGACGGAAGCACTACAGCATGGGCTCGCTGGTATGCCGTGATCATCTCTTCGGCTGGTACGTATCCTCGCCAGGTGACAGCCGATCCGAGTTTGAGGCGTGTGGCCAGCTGCTCGGCTTCGGGATAGCGCGGATCGGGTGGTCCGATCACCTCCAGCCGGACCTGAGGCATGGTCCGTCGCAAGCGGGCAAACGCATTGATCAGCAGGGGAAGATTCTTGTACGGATCACGTCGGCCCACGAAAAGAAGAAGGGGATATTTTTCCCGTTTCGCCGGATCAGGTTTCAGACCGGCCGGGATGCCCTCGGGAACCACGTGGAGCCTGGATTGCCGCTCTCTGGAGAGATTGAACTGCGTGACAATGTCGTTGAGGGTGGCATTACTTGGACAAATGACCGCATCGGCCCGCAGGACCGCTTCGCGCACGAGGAATCGGTAAAGGGGCAGGAGGCGCGATTTCCGCGCACGGGGGGCATGGTCCGGAAAGCGGAGAGGTATGAGATCGTGGATGGTGACCACACACGCCGGCGACCCCTGCCTTTTCCGGGGAAACGTCAGAAAGGGTATCATGTAGTTCGGCCCGTGGTACAGATCAGCCCTGGCCCGGATGCGGACAGGGAGCGTAAATTGCCCTGCGATGGAAAAAGGTCTCCAGGGAACCAGCCAGACCTGACAGTTCGCATGTCGGGACAGGTGGTGTGTTTCCCGTCGGGCAAGGGATTCATCATCGAAAAGCAGGTGGTATTCTTCATCTGCGCCGACAGACAGCAGCGCACGGACAAGTTCGCGGGTGTACACACCGATTCCGCTGGATTGATGAAGGATCCAGCGGCAGTCGATTACTATTCTTTTTCGGCCTGATTTCATCCTTGCCGGTCACGCCCGATTGAGACCAGGCGCTGATAATTTTCCCACATGGTACGTGCGGCGTCCTCCCAGCGGTATTGTCGGGCATAGTCCGGACCGCGGCTGGCACTGAGGTGTCTCCAGTCGCTGTCCGACAGAGCCCGGCGGATGGTTTCCCCCCATCGGTCGCGGTCAAAACCGTCCACAAGCTTGGCTGGCGATCCGGTACGCCCGAGTATTTCCGCCAGTGATCCTGCCGCAGATGAAACTACCGGGCAGCCGCAGGCCAGTGCCTCCAGAGGCGGAAATCCAAATCCTTCGTACAGCGATGGGAAAACGAACAGTTCGGCGCCCGAGTACAAGGCCGTGAGAAGGTGGTCGTTGATCCCTGCGAGCCAACGGATATGCCCGCGCCGGGAGGAAGTCCGGATGCGTTCCAGGATCGGCGTGCATTTCCATCCCCTTCGTCCCACGATCACCAAGTCGCCGTCAAACTCTTCCAGGCCCTCAAAAACCTCTATCAGAAAGGCATGATTTTTTCTGGGTTCAATTGTCCCCACCGTGAGGATGTAGGGGCGGGGCAGAGAGAGCAAGAGCCGCATCCGCGCTATCTCCGGTTCCTCCTGCGGGAAAAAGCGCGTATCGATGCCGGGATAGACTACGCTCAGGCGATCAGACTTCACCTCCAGCAGATCTTCCGCCTCTCGGGCGGAAAACTCGGAATCAGTCACAATCAGGTCGGCGCGGGATACGGTATCCCGGATGCGGGCAGTCAGGTATTGTAAGTTCTTTTCCTCGGTGGTGTCTGGCAATCGGATGAATGACAGGTCATGAATCGTGACCACCGAGCGGCCCCGATGCAGTGGGGGCAGGATGAAATTAGGGAAATGATATACATCCGCTTCCCCGGCAAGCTGGTCAAAAGGGGGCCCCATTCCCCGTTTCCAGAGCTGCTGAATAAGGCTGCCCGGTGCAAGACGCCACGGCTTGACAACCGCCTTGGAGACCGAAGCTGAGCGGGCGCGCCGCAGGAAATCGAAGTAGAACAGGACCAGCTCTGTTTCCGGGGGCAGCGTGGCTGCCAGGTGCCGCACCATCTCATGTACGTAGCGGCCAACGCCGGCCGACTGGGCAACTGCCGCCTGAATGTCAACACACACTCTCATGGTACATCTCGGATCAACCAGCCTGCGGAGACAATCCATCGTGGCAGGCGCTCGGTCCGGACTGACGCACCCAACGCGAAACACTGCATAATACCGGGACCTCCGGCCCAAGGCAAAACTATTGGCGGCTGCGGGAATGTGGGAGGATCCCACAGCGCCAACCAGGCCGGTCCCGCCGGATTATAACTCCCGGCACGGCGATAACGAAATAGAGACTGCAGCAGGATTGAAACACATGTAGGATCGGCGACGGAATGAAATCGGATCCCCGTTACGCAGCGTCGAAGGTGGCGCTAACGGCGGTTGCCGCCTATGCTCTGTTGCTCGCAGGCCGCCTCCAGAGGGCGGACTGGAATCCGGGTGTGCTGGTTGTTGCCGGGGACCGCTTTACCGACCGGTCACAGGCAGCCCGATTTCTTCCGGTGCTCAGTAATTCGCCGGGGTACGATGGTGCGTTCTATTTTCGATTGGCGGTTTCTCCGTGGAATTGGACCGGACGCGTAGCGGGCATTGTTCTGGATGCGCCGGCCTATCGCGCGCGGCGGATTCTGTATCCCTTCCTGGCGTGGATGTTGGCGCGAGGCGATCCCTTCAGAAGCGCGGTCGCCCTGCTGTTGATCAATTGGCTGGGGCTGGGCGTGATTGCTTGGCTGGGTGCCCGATGGGCGGTGGGAGAGCGACTTTCGGCGTGGTGGGGTCTGCTTTTCGTCTTCTATGCCGGTTACTTGATGAGTCTGTTCCGGGACCTCACGGAGATAGTGGCAGGCATGTGCCTGATGGGGGCGCTGGTCGCCTGGAGGGAACATTCTGCTGTGAAACAGTCCGGGCTGCTGGCTCTCGGGTGTCTGGCGCGGGAGACGGTTGTGCTGGCGGCTGGGGCGGCGGCTATTGATACCCTGATCCGGCGAGGAGGCGGTATGAAGAGATACTTTATGGCACTTCTCCCCTTTGTCGTATTCGGTGCATGGCAGTTGGTTATAGTGATGCACCTTCCGGGCAACGGTTCGGATACGCGCCTGGCGGCGCTGAATTTTTCCGCGCCTTTCAAGGGCATAGGACATCTTGTCAGCACGATTTTGACTCAACCGCGTCCGGTACACCTTCTCTGGATGCTGGAATTGAGTGTTCTGGCTCTCAGTGCGGTCGTGGTTGCCTACCGGCAGATCAAACGCCAGGTGCCGGCGGTGTGGATCGTTGCGGCCTGGGCGGTCTACGCTTTAATGATCATCATGCTGTCGGAACGCGTGTGGTGCGAGGATTGGGCCTTCGCCCGTGTGGCGTACGAGTACCACCTCCTGAGCTGCGTTATCATGCTGCGCCGACCTCTGAAGCCCGTGTTCCGGCTGGTGGGCGCATGGTACGTAGTAGTTTGGATGGCTACCGCCGCACATGTCGTACTCAGGCCCTAGAATCAGCGCTCTCCGCTGGCACCATCCGTTGCAGCAGACTTTCAAGTGAGTTTATCAGCTTTTCCCAGTCGAAATGCTGTTCCATGGTGCGACGTGCTGCCAGCCCGATTTCCCGATTGAGGTTCAGGTCGTTGAGAAGAAGGTCTACATAGGCGGCCATCATTTCCGGCTTGTCCGCCATGAAGCAGTTTCCTCCGGGCTCGGCCGGGATCCCTTCCATTCCCAGAACTGTGGACACCACCGGAACTCCTGCGGCCATGGCCTCCAGTACCTTTGCTCTCAGGCCGGAACCGAAACGGACAGGACAGACGAATACGCGGGCACGTTCCAGATACGCCCGCACATCGGCAACGCGCCCGGTGACTACGATCCGGGAATCCACTTTGGCAAGCGTCCGTACAGCTGGCGGGGGTTCAGGACCCACGATGTAGAATCGCATTTCAGGATGACGCGACACGACCCGGGGCCACACACTGGAGGCGAACCAGAGTACGGCGTCGACGTTGGTTTCGTCAGCGAAGCGCCCCATGAACATCACTGCTTTTTCGGTTTTTTCAGCCGGGCGAGGCACGAAATGGGTGATGTCCACTCCCGGCGGAACGATGCTTATGTCGAGACCCGGTGCCATGGTGAGCAGCCAGTACCTCTCACTCGGGGAGAGCGTGATGATCCAGTCTGCGTTGCGATAGACGGTGAACTCGAATCTTTTCATGCCTGCCATTCTGCACGCCAGGGCGCACCAGGCGTGGCTTCCCGGCCGATGCACCCCCAGCGCGCGCAGGCAGCTGAACCAGGGACTGCTGTGACATGAGATTACGCGCCTCACCGCCGGCAAGTGAGGATTGAGGAGGAAGTACTGCCCCATTACCGAAAACTCGGCGACTGCGACGGGGAACTCGAGTTCTTCGACCATATCCCCAACCACTTTTTCCATGTGCGGCGAATATGCGCGTGCGAACCACCACGGTCGCCGGAAGCGCAAAGCGCGTGCGAGTATCGCATGGCGCTGTAGAGACGGTCGGGGGACGAGTTTTACCCAGCGCACGCTCTCTCGCAGCTCGTCTCCAAGGTGCTGCTTTTCCGGATCACAGAAACAGGCCACCCCCACCTCGTGACCGCGTGCCGCCAGGCGGCTGAGACGCTGGAAGACGATCTGATAGCCTCCCGCGGAGCCGGAGTGCGGCACGTCATCTACTATGAAAAGGATTCTCACGCTCTGCGATCACACAGTTCCGGCCAGACACGAACCGCCAGTTGTCGGCACAGGCTGTCGGGCGCCGGACTTGCTCGCACCCGCCAGGCTTCCCGGGCCGAACGGACACGTACCGAGACCTCCACATGTCCGGGCAAGTCAGCATATCGGGCGCAGATCGCCGCGGCCAGCCTAACTTCGCCGGGGGAGGCCGTATAGCTGAGCACTGCTGACGGGCCGGGAAAGTTCTCGACCTTTATCAACAGTTCATACAGGCCGCGCGAGCCTTCGATCAGCAGATTTTCTTCCTGATTGCGTCCGACCACCAAGCGCGCATGTTCAGTAAGGCGAAAGTGCCGTCCCACAGCGAGCAGTTCGATATCGCGCCGCGACAAGGGGCCGCCGTACAGGTAAAGATCCCACGCGCGAGAGAAATACGATGGATCCCGCAGGCGGCAGTTTGGCCGGCGCGCAAGGGGCATGAGGGAACGGGCTGCGGGGAAAGCGGCAGCCCACGCTTCAGGTGCTGATGAAGGGTCTCCTGTCTCCGGATTACGGGCGGGATCACACAGAGGTCGGAGGACCTTGCCCTCCTGTCCGGATTTTTCATCTATGAGGTGGAATACGCCGGGAGTACGAAGGCGGTCGCCCGGAGAACAGGTATCGCCTGTGATGATGTAGTCTATGCCTTCACGTGCAGCGAACTCGCCGGCGGCGCGCAGCATTGCGGCACGGCATTCGACGCATACCTGGCTGAGTAACGGTGCGGGCGAGGCCATCTGTCGTTGTAGAACTGCGCTCAGCTCCGGAGTGAAGTCCAGTGCATCGAGTCGAAGTCCCGGGAACAGTTCCCCGATGTGGCGAATGTCGTTTCGAAAGAAGGATGACTCAAACGCGAGCAGGCGGATATCCATTCTCTCTCGGTCGAGAACCTGCAGCGCCTTCCACGAACCAGCGTCTCCGTAGGTGAGCAGGATGGCGGTAGGCTTTGACTGGGCATTCATTACCGGATCGTGATAACCGGCCGCTTTCCGGAGCAAGAGTAATATGTATTGCGGCGCGAAAGCAACCGGCAATGCTGTACCCGGCTCAGGTCAGCCCGCTTTCCCCGGATCCGAGGCAAGCTGATCGCGAGCCTCCGGTTGTAGAGGATATCTCAGCCCGCGCCTGAACAGTGCGTAATCGCGTTCAGGGATGAGTCTACCGATGATAGCCGCCGTGATCTCATGTTGTCTCAGCCGGTCGAGCAGTTCATCGGCGGATTGTGGACTTACTGCCACCAGCAGCGCGCCGCTGGCAAGAGAACGTAGCGGGTCTATGTTGAGCACTTCACACAGCTGCCTTGTTTCGGGATACAGCGGGATCTTGTCGGCGTAGAGTTCGAGGCCGCAGGCGGAAGCTGCGGCCATCTCGTAGGCTCCCTGGACGATGCCGCCTTCGGTGGGATCATGCATGGCATGAACGCCCTTCCCGGACCGGACGAGTGCTGCGTATCGGACAATGCTGATCCCCGGGTCATGCAGCATGTTTACCGCCCGACGCCATCGTTCCTCGCCAAGAACTTCTTTGGCGCGAGCCTCGTGTTCCAGAGCCATAAGAGCGGTGCCTTCAATACAGGCATATCCGCACAGCACCAGCAGGTCACCGGGCCTGCCTCCACTGCTCGGCTTGAGCTCTTCGGGCGCTGCCAGCCCCACCGCGGTGCCGCAGGCCAACGGACGATGCAGCCCCGGCGTAACCTCCGTATGGCCTCCGACAATCGTCATGCCCAAGCGGGCCGCGGCGTCGGCTGCCTGTTCGACTATTTCCTTGGCCAATGACAGGTCGGCGTTCTCTGGAAGCAGCACCACAACGGTGATCCAGCGCGGATCCGCGCCTAACGCAGCCACGTCGTTGGCATTCACGTTGACCAGGTACCAGCCGATTCTGGCGGCGGCGAAGGTAACCGGGTCGCTGGCCATGACAAGGCATTGATTGCGGGATATTTCCAGCACGGCGGCATCCTCGCCGAAGCGCGGCCCGATGATAATGCGGGGATCGGTTGTGTGGAGCAGCTTCAGCAAGTCGCAGAGATACTTCTCATCCAGTTTCCCGACAGGCAATCTACGGGTTGACTTATTCATCGCTAGGAAGGTCGGGTATTTTCCTCATTCCCGGGGAACAGGGTCAGTTGGCCCTGATGGGCGGCCTTCCGCGCGTGCCGCCGGGCGATCTTGGGCTGACCTTCTTCGAATTCGCCCTCTTCCAGATTCGCCAGAATTTCCCTGGCGCGTTCGACCACCTCGTCGGGGAGCCCGGCCAGTCGCGCCACATGGATGCCGTAGCTCTTGTCCGCGGCTCCGGGTACGATACGACGCAGGAAAATGATCCGGTCCCCCGATTCCTTCACCATGATGTTGTAATTGCGGATTCCGGGCAGTGTCAGGGCAAGGTCAGTGAGTTCATGGTAGTGCGTGGCAAACAGAGTGCGGGCCCGGATGCGTGGACTGTTGTGAATATACTCGGCCACCGCCCAGGCAATGCTGATGCCGTCAAAAGTACTGGTTCCCCGGCCGATTTCATCGAGTACGATGAGACTGCGCGGCGTGGCATTATGCAGGATTGTCGCGGTCTCCTGCATTTCCACCATGAATGTACTGCGCCCGGCAGCCAGCTCGTCACCGGCACCGACGCGGGTAAAGACGCGATCGACTACGCCGATTTCGGCTTCGGATGCGGGAACAAACGAGCCCATCTGGGCCATGATGACGATCAGGGCGACTTGTCGGATATAGGTGCTCTTGCCAGCCATGTTCGGCCCCGTGATGATAAGCAGTTGGTTCTGTTCCGTATCCAGCAGAGTGTCGTTGGGGACGAACGGCTCGGAATCCGGGATACACTCAATGACCGGATGCCTTCCTTCGCGGATGCGGATGCGTTGGGAGTCGTTAACCTCGGGACGAACGTACCGCAGGGCGCGAGCCCGCTCAGCAAAAGTGGAAATCACGTCCAGCAAAGCGACTGCCCGGCTGTTGCGCTGGATAATCTCTGCGAATTCCAGGACCCGGTTCCGCAGCCTGCCGAATATCTCGTATTCCAGTTCCCGGGCGCGCTCCTGGGCACCGAGGATACGGCTTTCGTATTCCTTCAGTTCATCGGTAATGAAACGCTCGGCGTTTACCAGGGTCTGTTTGCGGACATATTCCGGGGGTACGCTGGCCAGGTTGCTCTTGGTGACCTCTATATAGTACCCGAAGACCTTGTTGTAACGCACCTTGAGCGAACGGATGCCGGTACGCTCCTGTTCCCGGGCCTGGTAGTCCGCGAT
>QNAJ01000005.1 GCA_003641465.1 Verrucomicrobiota bacterium
TCCCAATGTTTTTACACCGCGGATGAACTCAGCGGCCCCCGGTACCAGTCGAACATCCTGAGCCCGGTGCGGAGAGTCAACAATGCCCTGCTCTTCATTATAGATGAGCTCATTCAGGGTTCCGTCGCGGTCTATGAATACCGCTCGACGTACTGGCCGTTCACGCTCCATACTGACCCTCTCACCTGCCTATACCGATGCCCTGCCACCTCAGCCCCTGGGCGGCCAGCTCATCAGGGGGCAGCATGTTGTTGCAGTCGAAGACTATGTTACCCCTCATTCGGCGGGCGACCTCGGCGAAATCCTGGCTCTTGAACTCCGGCCATCCGGTAATAACCAGAAGGGCATCAGCTCCATCACATGGGGACAGGGCATCTTCCCGAACTTCAAAAGTCGCTTCAGTGAGCTCCGAAAGGTCCGCTCTCGGATCATAGGCCCGCACCGAAGCCCCGCTTCTAAGGAGTTCGGCGATAATCATTAGTGAAGCAGATCTCCTCAGCGTGCTGGTGCCCGGCTTATAGGTGAGTCCCCAAACAGCGATCCGCCTGCCTCGGAGTCCACCCAGAATTTCGTCAAGGCGCCTGACCGGAAGGAGAAGCTGCTTCTGATTTGCCGCCCAAAGGCCGTCCAGAAAGGGTGTGGGAACTCCCTTGTTTCTGCCGATACGCAGCAACGCACGCGTGTCGCGTGCCAGGGTTCCTCCGGAGAATCCCAACCCGGGCGACAGCATGGCTCGTGGGCCGACACGCGGCTCCAGTCTCAACAATTCCGCCAGCCGCCGCCCATCCACCTTGACCGCTTCACAGAGATTCCCGATCTCATTGCCGAACGTGACCTGGGTCGCGAGAAATGCATTCAAGGCATGCTTCAGCATCTCTGCGGTACGCAGGTCGCAGCGCTGCCATTCTTCGTGAAATACCCCCAGTACTCTGGATAGGCGCTCAAATACCCAGTCATGGTTGGTGCCTACCACCGGAAGTGCTGGATGGCGGAATCTTTCAATTGCCTGCCCGAGACGCAGGTTCTCAGGGGAATAGGCTATTCCCACATGCAAATCCGGACGCCGGTTGCGAATCTCTTGTTCCAGCATGTCGCACGTTCCCACCGGCACCTGCGCCGTTACCAGGATCGGAACCCCGTTCGCCAAGCCGGCGGCTATTTTCTGGAGATCACTCACCACGCTGCTTATATCCGGGTTATCATCCTCGTCAACCGGCGTGTCGTGCATGAGCCACACTTGGGTGCACCCCTGTACCGCTTGCTCCAGGTCGGACGTGAAACGCAGCCGACCCTGTCCCAGTCCCTTCTTCAGCAATTCTTCCAAGCCGGGCTCGTACACCGGCGGGTCTCCATGGCGGAGTCGCTCCACACGTGCCGAATCTGAGTCGCCCGCTACCACATCAAAGCCCGCATCCGCCAGACACGCGGCCCCGACTACTCCCTGATGCCACAAACCTATTACTGTGATAGACTCGGACCTATCTCCTGAAGACATTTTTTTCGCCTTTTCCGGCCTTTTTTGGGGTACGTATCTTTTCGCCGGTATTCTTCCCTACTCTTTCCCCAGCATGCGGCGCACCGCTATCCGAACGGCCTCGTCCGAGCTCAACCGCGCCTTCCAGCCCAAGCGGTTGATTTTTTCCACCGTGATATGAACGCGCGGTTGGTCCCCGGGCCAGGCACGCGGCGTGCCCTCAATCACTATACGTGTATTTTTCAAGCCCATTTCCTCCAGGACTATCTGTGCGATTTTCGTTACCGGTGTCACGCTGTCGGTACCCAGATTGAAAATCTCACACGGCTTCTGGTCGTCAAGCTCCGTATTCAGCAGTCCGAAAGCCATTCCCTCAATACATTCTTCCACCAGGAAGTAGTTTTTCTCCTGCCGCCCGTCCCCCTTGATGAGCAACTCATCTGGATTTTCTCTGAGTCGGTGGATGAAATCATAGATCACCCCATGGGTCATTCGTGCACCAATTACATTTCCAAAGCGAAATATCCATCCCCTTAATCCATACATATGGCAGTAGCAGCAGATAAAGGCTTCACTGCCTATCTTTCCCGCCGCATATCCCGAAATCGGGCACAGCGGACCGGCGTCCTCCGATACAGCACGATCCTCACACAGTGAACCGTATACCGCTCCGGTGGAAGAGAAAACTATATCCCGGATACCGCACTGCCGCATGGCCTCGACCATGTTGAAAGTCGCTTCGACACAATCGCGGAGATCCCGCTCAGGCCGCTCATGAGAACCGATAATGTCGGTATTGGCTGCCAGATGCCAGACCAAGTCGTGTCCCCGTACAGCTTCGATCAGCCGCTTCCGGTCAAGCATATCCGCCCTGATGAACGTAAAGTTTGGCTTTCCAATGTGCTGTTCGATGAATTCTATTTTCCCATTGGACAAATTATCATAAGCAGTAACCTCGTATCCCTGTGGTACCAGTATATCCAGAAGATGACTGCCGATAAACCCCGCGCCCCCCGACACGAAGATTTTTCTGTATCTGTCTTTAAGCAACCTGGCCACGGTCATTGTCCCGTCCTTGTTTCTGACAGGTACCGTTCAAGCTCCTTCAATCCTTCGGGACTACCGATTTCGTAGAAGCGACTGAAAACTTCGTGTGCAGCCAGCTCGCCCTGACGAGCCAGATCTGATTGGATTACCGCCAGCTCAAAAGGCTGCGGGTGGCTCCGGTACCTTTCAATGACGTTGCGCCGGAAGAAATTTATCCCGTAGTCGATGAATTCAAACTGGTTCCCGACTTCATCCTTGGAGTAGCGCACCACCTTACCGTCGCGGACCTCGGCGTTACTGCGATCCCAGCGATTTCGGTTCCGGAACACACACATCATCGCCGGCAGTGGCTGTGAAAGGAACGCGCGAATCACCGCTTTGTAGTCGATCGGCAGGTAGGCATCTCCATAAACAACCATGAAATACCCATTCAGTAAGGGCAGCGCCCGTACCAGAGCTCCACCGGTTCCTGCAAGCTCTTTACAATCCTCGCGGGAGTAGGTCACTTCCACACCCCACCGCGTGCCGTCTCCGACGTATTCTTCCACCTCTTCGGCTCCGAAACCGATGCACAACATGATGCGGTGCAAGCCATTAGCAGAGAGGAGTCGCAGCTGATGATCAATAAACGGTTGCCCGGCAATGGGTATGAGGGCCTTCGGCTTCCCGGGCCAAAGATGACTTACGCGGGTTCCCAATCCACCGGCCAGAATGACTACCTGGATGTCCTGTTCAGCCCTGCTCACGAAGCTGTTCAACCCCTTGAGATCTCCAGTACTCCAGAATTGCGGAGACACTCTGCTCCAGCGAATATTGAGGATGCCACCCTAATTCCCTAATGCGAGACGGATCGCCAACCTTGTAGGGCTCATCATGTGGTCTCACTCTGGAGGGGTCGACCACTACCTCCACAGAGGACCGCGCCTGTGCGATGAATTCCCCCAAAAGATCCTGTACCGATACGCCTTGGCCCGAACAGATGTTATACACCTCTCCACTAATCCCCCGTTCGAGACACGCAATGAATCCTTCCACTCCATCCCGCACGTCAATGAAATCGCGTACGACCTCCAGGTTCCCGACCGCAAGCACCCGGGCCAATCCTCTTTCTATCCTCACAATGCCTCGAGCAAAGTCAGACGCTACATCACCTGTCTTTCCGGGGCCAATCAGGAAAAATGGCCGTACGCGGATGATATCCAGGCCATAACGGCCGGCATATATCCGCGCCATTTCGTCCACCAGCAGCTTGCTCATCCCGTAGATGCTGCTGGGCCCGAGACGGTCTTCTTCCACAAGAGGACGCGGAGGATCGGGAACTGCGTATTCCGCGCTGGAGCACGCCAGTAACAGTCGGCCCCTAAAGCCTGCATTTCTCAGTTCCTCCAGCAGGTTCACGGTTCCCAGAACGTTGACCCGGCAGGTCTCCCGGGGATGCTCCCAGGAAGGCCCCACTAGACTACGGGCGGCGAGGTGCACAATCCTCTCAGGCTGGAAACGTTGCAGGGCCGACGCCACCCACCCGCGATCTGTAATGTCGCCCCATACGTACTCGACATCGCCAGCCGTATCAGGAGGGCCGCCCCTGCGGTGCAAACAGGCCACTATCTTGACTTCCATCTGCCGCAGCCTACTCAGAAGCCAACGTCCGATGAACCCCCCTGCCCCTGTTATCAGAACCGTCATGATGGCGTTCTTTCATGTGGCCGGCCTCATGCGGGCCTGATATCTCCCACCCTAGAGTTCTATGACGGTTTTCCGTTCCTCGGCCCTATACGCGGCGAGGGCAACCTCCATGGCTGCCAAACCATCCCGTCCACTTCCGATCGGTTCGCGCCCTTCCTCGATCGCAGCCATGAATTCCTTCCATTCCTCCCGCCATGAACGGTCCGCGCCTCTGTACTCCGTGACTACGTCCTGAAATGGCGCGGTAAAGTCTCGCCGTCCTACAAACAGGCGTTCGGTCCCGTAACTGGCGCCCAGCCCTTCCACAGTGATATATCCGTCTTCTCCGAGGATCTCGAAGCTGAAAAGATTTTTCCATTGCGTCAGACTGGCGTGCATGAGTGCTGTAGCGCCGGTATGAAATCTGAATAAAGCCATTCCGTTATCCTCGAGCGGCTGGCCGCGGAAGTAGTAGATTCCAGTCATGCAGCTTACCTCGCTTACCTCTCCCAGGAACCATCGGAAAAGATCAATGGCGTGGATGCCCTGCTCAATGAACTGGCCGCCGGCTGCTTGCTTGGGATCCGCGCGCCACTCCTTCTCGTATTCCGGCCGGCCGCAAATGCCGTAGCGACACCGCCCCAGTACGGGTCTGCCGATCCGTCCGGCGTCCACCAGTCTTTTGGCTTCCCATACCGCCGGGTGGTGCCGGTGGTTGAAGCCGCACTTCAGAACCTTTCCCGACTTCTGCCAGGCTTGCACCATGTGCTGGGCTTCATCCAGGGTGCGCGCCAGCGGCTTCTCACACAGCACGTGCTTGCCAGCTTCCAGGGCGGAGATAGTCATTTCAGCGTGTACGTATGGCGGCGTACATACCAGAACTATGTCTATGCTGTCGTCGGCTATCACCGACTGCCAGTCATTCGTCCACCGACACCCGAAGCGCTCAGCCGCACGTCGGGCATGATCCTCGTGGCGGCTGGCGATTACAGCGAGCTCAGTGCCCGGCCAATCGCGGACCACGGGTGCGCGGCGGTGACATTGGAGACCCGAACCTATTATCCCCACCCTCATTCCATCACCTCCTCCCGTGCCTCAGCGAGAATCGCTTCCACGGCTGCTTCGACGGCTTCGTGTGAAGAACGTCGGTTTTGCCATCCCAGCGCGCGGATTCGTGTGGTATCCAAGCGGTAGACCGGAACGTCGGCCTTCCATCCTCGAGCCCCCCCGGTAAACTCATATTTCACTCCAGTGAGTCCCATCTTTGATACGACAATGTCAGCAATTTCCCTGACCGTCAGGTAGTCATCGGTACCCACATTGAAGACGTCGTAATTTTTCTTCTGTGCCATGGTCAGAAGCGCAAATGCCGCCACTACGTCGTCTACATGGAGATAAGGCTTACTTTGGCGGCCGTCGCCGAAGATCAGGAGCCTTTCAGGGTTTTTCATCAGGCGATGTACAAAGTCGTACGCCACCCCGTGTGTCTGGTGAGGACCTACTATGTTGGCAAACCGGCAGACGGTTCCCCGCATGTCAAACAGGTGGCAATAGGCACTGATCAAAGCTTCGCTGGCGAGCTTGCTCGCCCCATAGGTGGAGATTGGAATCATGCGGGGAAATTCCTCCGGAACCGGCTCGGGTTCGACATCGCCATATACGCCGCTGCCGGAGGTAAAGAAAATGCGCTCCGCTCCCACCTCCCTCATCGCCTCGAGAACATTGTGTGTCAGGTAGGTCCCGTTCCAGAAATCGATCGCCGGCTCTCCGGCGGCCCGCGCAATATCGGAATTAGCAGCGAAATGAAATACCCAGTGGTGGCCTTCCATGGCCCTGCGGAGCGAGCCAAATTCCCGCACATCACCGGTTATTACCCTCAAGCGCCGATTACCCTTCCATCGTTCCAGATAGCGGGCTTTGCCGGTACTGAAGTTATCATACACGGTGACTCGGGCCGAGGTCTCTTCCATCAGATACCGGATCCAGTTTGACCCGATAAAGCCCGCGCCACCCGTGACAAAGATACTCAGACCTTTGAAACTGTCGCTCATCACAACCCCCACGACCGCTAGATATATAGATGCTGAATACTAATCGCCTCAAATGAGCAATGACAAGACATCTTCCGTCGGGCTGCGGGCCGCCCCCCTATTCTGGCGGAGGGTTCGACTCGCAGTCCCCTTTCTGTTGGTGCTGATGGCATGCATCACCTTTCTTCGGCTCCGGGACTACCGTGATAGCCTTACCCTCTGGCGTCAAACTCTGGCCCGCGAACCGGAAAGCGTACGAGCCCGTATTTGGCTCGGACTTTACCATAAACACCACGGGGACCTGGTCCGTGCCGAGGAACTGTTCCGGAGCGCCAGAAATCTTAATCCATCGGAAGTATCTGCCGCCGTCAATCTGGCCATTATCCGAGCTATGTGTGGGGATCTGGACGCTGCAGCAGCCCTGCTTGCGGAGGCAGTGTGTCTCAGACCTGACTCTGTTGCGGCTCGCGCCAATTTGGCCTTCGCCCTTTACCTTCAGGGGCGTCGCGATCTGGCACTTTCCCAGATCCGGAAGGCTTGGCGGCTTGCCCCCAATGACCCGGATGTCTCCCGCATCGCCGTCGTCATCGGGGCACGGCTGCCGTCTGAACCTGCAACTCAACGGTCGCAATGACTTCAGAGGAGGCAGAAATTGCCATGCGTGGCCTCCTCTAATGGGGGCGTAGCAATTCCGAACATCCAGCCGCTGCCGGAGCCTCTGGATGCGGCGGAGCCTGGGTTGCGAGATGAGTCAGTAAGCCGCTAGGCGGCTTCTTTGAATTCCGCCACCAGAGCAGAGACTACCTCTTTCGCGTCTCCGAAGAGCATGCGGGTGTTCGGCTTAAAGAACAAGGGATTGTCGACCCCTGCAAATCCCGGATTCAAGCTGCGCTTAATCACTATACATGTCCGCGCACGATCAACTTCAATGATCGGCATACCGTACAGAGGACTACCGGGCTCATCGCGTGCGGCTGGATTGACCACGTCATTCGCCCCGATTACCACCGCGACGTCCACGGTATCCATTATGGGATTCACATCTTCCGGCTCCACAAGCTGCTCGTACGGCACGTTGGCTTCGGCAAGCAGCACGTTCATATGTCCCGGCATGCGCCCGGCTATCGGATGGATGCAATACTTCACCTCAGCACCATTGGATTCCAGCAGCTCGCCCAGTTCGCGTACGACATGCTGCGCTTGCGCAGCAGCCATGCCATAACCGGGAACAAATATCACCGACCGCGCAGCCTCCAGAAGATAGTAGGCATCTTCTACTGACAGAGATTTTACCTCTCCGCGGTATCCTTCCTTGCCCCGTCGCACTGCTCCAAATCCACCGAACAGGACGTTGGCAAGCGACCGGTTCATTGCCTTGCACATGATTCTAGTCAGGATGATACCGCTCGCACCTACCAGGGCGCCCGAGACAATGAGGACATTATTGAGAATTACGAACCCCGCGGCTGCGGCCGCCAGCCCCGAATAGCTGTTCAGCAGACAGATGACAACCGGCATGTCGGCGCCGCCGATTGGTATGACCAGCAGAATTCCCAGAACCAATGCAATGAGCATTACGAATAGAAAGAGACCATAGTGGGCAGCGGGGGACATCAGAAATATGACTGTGCAGCCCAGAGCAGTGATACCGAGTACGGCGTTGACAAGATGCTGATGGGGGAAAAGGATCGGCCTGCCGGGGATGCGCTCCGCCAGTTTGGCATATGCGATCATGCTGCCGGTAAAAGTAACCGCGCCGATGATGACCGTCGCAGCAACGGCAATAGGCATGAGGCCGATGCGCTCCGGCTGTCTGATGTGGTACTCCGACCACGCCACCAACAGACTTGCTGCACCCCCAAATCCATTGAAAACCGCCACCATCTGCGGCATGGCGGTCATTTGCACCAGCCGGGCCGCCAGTACGCCCGTAACCGCGCCCAGCGCCATCCCCGCAACAATCCACCGGAGATCCAGCCCTTTGTAAAGGAGCGTCGCTACTACTGCGAGCAACATCCCGAAAGCCGAGACCAGGTTTCCCTTGCGGGCAGTCTTCGGAGAGCTCAGCATTTTGATGCCGAAACAGAACAGCACCGCCGCAGTGATATAGGTAAGCTCAATGATTACCCGGTTGTTCATTTACGGCGTCCCCCGTGGCGGAACATGCCCAGCATGCGATCTGTGACCACGTACCCTCCGACCACGTTGATGGTTGCCAAGAACACTGCTAGCACCCCCAGGATCACGGTGAAGACCGTATCACCTCGTCCGGCTGCAATAATCGCCCCCACAATTGTGATTCCGGAGATGGCGTTAGATCCCGACATGAGAGGGGTGTGCAGCTGAGATGGCACCTTGGAAATCAGCTCGAATCCCAGAAACATTGCCAGAACGAAGATGAAAAGCAGCATAACCATCATGGGATCATCCCTCCTTGAGCAGAGGATTGACCACCTGGCCTCCATGAGTTACCACGCAGCGACCAGTAATCTGGTCCTGCAGATCAATCCTCAAGTGACCCTTTTCCCTATCGTATAAATGTCCCAGCATTGCCGAGAGATTGCTGCCGTAAACCTGTGAGGCGTGGTACGGTACGCGGCCCGGCAGGTTCCGCAGGCCCAACAGCAGGACGCCGTTTTTCTCCACCTCGCTTCCCGGTCTGATTCCTTCCACATTACCGCCGCTTTCCACCGCCAGATCCACTACGATGCTTCCCGGTCTCATGGCCAGGAGCATCTCTTCTGTAACAATCAGCGGCGCCCGCCGCCCGAACACTTGTGCCGTGGTTATAAGAACATCCGCATGCGAACAGAAACGTTTCATAGCCTCGCGCTGCCGCTGCAGTTGCTCTTCTGTGAGTTGCTTGGCGTAACCGTCAGGAGTACTTCCCACTTGGCCCAGGTCGATTTTCAGGAAGCGGGCCCCCAGTGATTTGACCTGTTCTTCTACCTCCGGACGTACATCATAAGCCTCTACTCGCGCACCAAGCCGGCGTGCCGTCGCGATTGCCTGCAGCCCGGCTACCCCCGCGCCGATTACCAGCACGCGCACCGCGGCCAGCGTCCCGGCAGGAGTCATCATCATGGGAAACACACGGTTGATACGCTCCGCAGCCAGGATCACCGCTACATACCCCGCCAAACTTGCCTGGGAACTGAGGGCGTCCATTTTCTGTGCAACCGTGATACGCGGAATGAGTTCCATGGAAATTGCAGTGACCCGCGCCTGAGCGAACGAATCCACAAGATCGGGCTGGCGGAAAGGA
Organism: Verrucomicrobiota bacterium; assembly: GCA_003641465.1. GTDB lineage: Bacteria > Verrucomicrobiota > Kiritimatiellia > B70-G9 > B70-G9 > B70-G9. The sequence continues at coordinate 9,482 of QNAJ01000005.1, forward strand.
TCGAAGAAGCTGATGTGTAAAGCGCCGGGTTTCATGAGAGCGACTTCTTCCTTATCGGAGACCCTCACCCGGAAGATCACGTCGGCACTCGCATATCCCTCGCGCCGGTGAGAAATAAGCGCCGCCCCAGCCTCCTCATAGGCGCTATCCGGCACCGGAACCCGTTCCCCCAATCCGGATTCGATCTGGATCTCCCATCCCCAGTCCTTGAGTTGCCGGACATGCTGCGGAAGAACAGCCGCGCGCGTCTCGTCAGGATCGGTTTCACGTGGTATGAATAGTTTCATCTCCAATTCCGCTCCTTGAGACACCGTAAATGCGTGCTAAAGCAGCCGCGCCGCCGCCTTCACAGACATCCCTTCCACAACACCCCGTTTCCGCGCCAGATCGTTACTTTCCGCAATGGTCGCCTCAAGCAGATCCTCGATGGTTGATACCCCCATCACTTTGGCCGCTGGAACACCCAGACGGCCGAAAGTGTGGATGTCAAAAGCACCGCAGCCGACAAACGCGGATTCGCCGGCTACCAAAAGGCATGGGACGCCCTGCAGGATGAAGCGCAGGGCGTGCAATCGGCACCCCTCTACTTCCAGCTCCTGCAGAGAAATGTCTTCCAATGCCGGCTTCATGCGGAAGCACTGTATCCATCCGTTTCCCTCTGGCAAGCACAAACTATCCGGCCTGGGTAGACTGCTTCCCTCTCTTCAGGAAGCTTGAACTGTGCTGCCAAACAGTACACAATTACAAAGGGATGCGAAGCTAGAAAAGGAGGAGGAGATGATGAGAATTACGGCGCTGGTGGTGGTCATGGCACTCCTAGTTGCTATGGGTGTCGGATGTGCGAACCAGCAGTCTACGGTGCGTACTAAACAGGGAGCCGTTGCCGGTGGGGTTCTGGGAGCCGTTGCCGGAGGAATCATCGGCCATCAGTCGGGCCGTGGACTTGAGGGAGCGGCGATTGGGGCGGCGGCAGGTGCAGCAGCCGGCGGTCTGCTAGGCAGTGCTGCGGACGAACAGGAATCTCAGCAGGCCCCGCAACCTGCGCCTATGCAATAAAGCGCTCTGTAGTTCTGGAGCAGGGTAAAGCACCTGCGGCAACGTTGGTGAGCGGGCGGAGGTGTTTTGTGTCAGTGCTCAAGCGGTACTCTGGAAATCCGGTCATCACTCCCGGAAATGTTCCGCCATCCCTGGACGGATACGTAGTGCGTGGCGCCTTCAATCCCGGTGCAGCCGATCTCGGGGACGAAATAATCTTATTGTTACGAGTCGCCGAGGGGTGCGAACAGAAACCCGGGAAGATCCGGGCGCCGATGTGCCGGTTTGACGCTGATGGCGCCCGCCCGGCGATCCTGGAAGTGGATGCGGACGACCCGGACCTCAAGCTCAAGGATACCCGTGGCGTCTGGTACCGCGGCCGCGATTACCTGTCGACTCTGAGTCACATCCGTATAGCGCGCAGTGCTGACGGTCATGATTTCCGGGTGGACCCGACCCCTTTCATCTTCCCGGCCAATGAATCGGAGGTATACGGGGTCGAAGATGCGCGGGCAGTGAATATCGAAAATCGCTGGTATGTGAATTACACCGCTGTATCCCCGGATTCGTGGGCCACGGCACTGGCGATTACGGAGGATTTCCGGACTGTCCGTCGCCTGGGGCTGATTTTCCATCCGGAGAACAAGGATGTGGCCATTTTCCCTGAAAGAGTCGGCGGCAAGTTCGTGGCACTGCACCGGCCGAACAATTCCGGATTTGGTCGAGCTTCCATATGGCTGGCTGAGTCCCCCGATCTTCTGCACTGGGGAAAACATCGCTGCATTCTGCGCCCCCGTGACACGCGGTGGGAATGCATGAAAATCGGCGGAGGGGCATCTCCAGTCAAGACACCGGAGGGCTGGCTCATCATCTATCATGCAAAAGGCGAAAACAGTCTTTATTCCCTGTGGGGAGCCCTGCTTGATCTGGAGGAGCCGTGGAAGGTGGTACGGCGCGGCAGGGAACCCCTGCTCTACCCTGAGGAAGCCTATGAGGTTGAAGGGTTCTTCGGCAATGTGGTCTTTTCCAACGGTATAGTCGAGAGAAATGGACGTTTGCTGGTATACTACGGCGCGGCCGACCAATATACCTGTGTCGCCGAAGCTTCGGTCAGTGATATTATTGCGGCATTGTAATTCATGCGCATCATCCTGGACTTTCGCAAGTACGACGGCGTTGTCGGTGGGGTCGAACAGGGCGCGCTGCAGATCGCGCGGTATGCCGCAAAGCAAGGACATCACATCATCTTGGTTGCTAAGCAGGCGCGCACTGCGGCAGTTCGTGAACTGGTTAGCCAATCGCGCAATATCGAAGTCGTTCCGGTAAGAATAAGATCGCATGCGATTTCTCCGCGCAACGCGTGGCTGGACAACTTTTACTTTCCGCGACTTGCATCGCGAATTTCGGCCGACCTGATCCACTTCTACTACAATTGGAGTTTCCCGTTTCACGCCACAGTTCCCTGCCTGTTAACGGTTCACGACGTCATTCCATTTACGTTCCGGGAAGCCATGGGGTGGTGGCGGAATCATTTCCTTTACCGGCCGGCCATCCGCCTAGCTTGCCGTCTTAATGACCATATCACGACTGTTTCAGAATTTTCCCGGCGCGATATTGCCAAGCGGACGGGAGTTCCTCTTGAGAAGATAACTGTCATACCGAATGGGCTGAGATCCCCTTCCCCATTCGATGAGACGGTGTGGAGCCGGTTGGTTGCCAAGCTCGGACTTTCAGAGGGATATATCCTGAACTCCGGTGGTATTCATGAGCGCAAGAACACCATCGCGCTCCTGGAAGCCTTCTCCATCCTGGTGAGGGAGATGGCTTATCGCGGCAAGCTGGTGATTACTGGAGCCGTGTCGGGTGCTCCTTACCAGGATAAGATGAAGTCCCGCTGTGACGCTGCCGTACGGAGACTGGACTTGGAGTCACGGGTGGTTTTCGCGGGGTATGTCAGCGAGAAGGAGCTGGACCTGCTCATGATGCGAGCGGACGTCTTTGTCTATCCATCGCTGTACGAGGGATTCGGAATCCCGGTGCTGGAAGCTATGCAGGTCGGCACGCCGGTCGTGGCATCCAGTCTCACAGCGATCCCGGAGATCGCCGGGGACGCTGCCTTGCTGGTAGATCCGCGGAGCCCTCGCCGGATTGCAGAAGCGATCTCCATGGTGCTACGGGATGCCGCGCTGCGCGAGCGCCTGATAGCGCAAGGACGATCACGTGCGTCCAGGTTCTCGTGGGAGGGCACCGCGTGCGCCTACCTGGAGCTGTACCATCGAATGCTCGGCGAGCATGCAAGGCGATAGATCGGCTACAACTGCTATTCTGATCTGACGGCTGCCTGACCGCTTTCCGGGATTGCAAGCATGATAAGTGAGCGCTCGCCGTCACTGGCTTCCCAGACCAGGCGGCCGCCCGCAGTCTCCACATTCCGATCTTCGTAATCGTTATCCGTCAGCATCACCATATTCGTCTGGTCCCACACGAATATCTCGCCGTCGAAGTTGTCGTAATAGCCTACCCAGCAGACGATGCCGTCCCGGATTTTCGGAGACACATCGTCATACGCATTGGTGGTAAGCTGCATCACTCGTCCATCGCAGTACATGAAAATTTCGAAATCGTTTCCATCAAAGCCCTGCCATACTACGGAACCGTTCCACAGTGAGGGCTCGGAATCCTCATAGGGATTCTTACTCAACCGCCGCTTCTCGCTGCCGTCCCACAGATAGATATCCGCATCCAGGCCAGCGTAGCCTTCCCAAGCGATCATATCGCCCCACACCACCGGGGATACGTCATCGTAACCGTTACTTGTGATCTGCAGGGTCATATCCCGATCGCGATCGTGAAGGTAGATCTCGTAATCGTGCCCATCCCATCCATACCACACAATGCGGCGCCCTTGGACACGCGGCGTAAGGTCGTAGTAGTAGTTGGTCGTCAGCTGTAGTCGCGTGCCATTATCCCAGACCATTATTTCCCACCCGAACGGCCAGCCCCGCGCTTTCTGCCAGGCCACCAAGTTCCCCCAAGCAGATGGACCGATATCATTCCTCATGTCTTGGGTTAACCGTTTGATCTCTCCCCCCCGCCAGAGACAGATCTCAGTATCGCCGCTGGGATGTCGGCGCGGCCGACTCAGGTTTGTAATTACGGTCTCTACTGCGTCTTGCGCAGGATTTGTGCCGGGCCCCACAAACCATTGCTTGCCTATGCTCCCCCCCGCCCCGTCGTGTTCACACCGTGCAAGATAGGTCGCATCCAGTTCTTCCGGCCCTTCGGGACTGGGCCGGGGATCCTTCATGACCCACGTCAGATCTCCCTCTATCTTCCGAAATGTTCCCACCCAAACCAGCGAGCCGGCGCCTGCTCGGGGATGAGTGTTCATGGATTCGGGTTCCATTGCTCCGGCAGTCAGAGACCGGCGATTCCCATTTACGTAAACGAAAATCTCGGATCGCGGATTGCCGGGCTCATTTGCATTGTAAGATGACCATGCAACGATTCCGCCGGCGCTTATTGTGGGATCGCGATTCACCAGCGAGTCGTCGGCAATCTGCTCGATCCGGTATCCGCCAAGAACCGTTATCGGCAAAGTAATCGTCACCAGGATCGATATCCCTATCCTGCTTCTCACAGTCACCCCCGAACGATCCTCCAGCCCAGACGCATTGGGCATGTTATCCCATATTATTCCACAAGGCAACCTCGGGATGGGCCGCCGTTGCAGTTTGGCTCGCGGCCCTCGCAGGAGTGGTCGTACCAGATAGAGAAATCCCGGATTACTCGGTGTTACTTATTGAAACACGGCCATTCTAGTGTATCTTCGTCAGCCTGGGCCGCCGGGGATCTCAGAGTACCCGCGCCGACACAGGCGGATGGCATGATTGATCTGCATCTCCATTCCAGCAGGTCCGACGGACACCTTCGACCGTCTGAGCTCGTAGAACGGGGCCGCCAGCTGCAACTGTCCGCCCTGGCCCTGACCGACCATGATACCACCGGTGGTGTGGATGAGTTCCTTGCCGCCGCAGACGGGGCGGGTCTGCTGGCAGTTCCCGGAGTGGAGATCAGTGCACAATGGCACGCAGGTACCATGCACATCCTTGGATACCTGATAGATCACCACTCAGATGCTCTGCAGAGGACTCTGGAGTGGATCAGACAGGGACGCAGTACAAGGAACCGGGAGATCTGCCGACGTCTCAATCAGCTCGGCTACGAGATACTCTGGGATGACATTGTGGAACTGGCTGGCGGGGATGTCGTGGGGAGGCCTCACATTGCTGAAGCGCTCGTCAGACGTGGATATGTGGCCACCCCACGTGAGGCGTTTGATACCCTGCTGGCTGAGGGGCGGCCAGCGTATGTCGGCCGCCGGAGACTCCCCCCGGAACAGTGCATTGACGTTATCCATGCATCCGGCGGTCTTGCGGTGCTGGCCCACCCCGTAACACTTGGTCTGAACGAATCAGAGATGCTCAAGCTAGTCGGGGAGCTGGCATCCAAAGGTCTTGACGGAATTGAATGTTACTACCCCGAGCATAGCCAGGAATACGTAGTCTGGCTCCTGCGCCTTTGCGAGCGATTCGATCTTATCCCGACGGGGGGAACCGATTTCCACGGGGACACTTCGTCGGGAATCGAAATGGGGACAGGCACCGGCAATCTTGTTATACCCGATAGCCTCGTCAGTCGTCTTTTCGCCCGATGGGAGAGACGGAATTCCGGCAGAAACCCGCACATCAGTTCATAGTGCGGTCACGCCGGACCGGCTCAAGCCTGCTTACAGGAACCGCGAGAAGGGATCGTGTGGAGGGCGTAGCGCCACCGGCGGTCCGAGGATCACCGCCGCAACTACGGCCTGACGCAGATCGTCCCGGCCCCTGAATTCCGGGCGGTACCTACCCTTGAAGACTGTCTCGACCCCTGTCGGAGGTACCGGAGTTATCGGGACGTTCAGCGATGCAAAGGAGCCGATCCCTGCGCGGGGCATGGGCATTGTAATCAGGGCCGTCGGAGCTGTCTTACGCGGATAGCGGCGAACCGAGCCTTCATCTGAAAATTCCTTTTTGGGGGGTGACTTCGTGATCGCTCCCCCAGCTGTTTTTCTCTGCGAAGCGCTTTCAGTACGCGGCACTTCATTGGAAGTCCTTGCGGGGATTGGGTGGGCAGCCTCCTCGGGCGGCACGGGCACAGGAACCTCTACCTTTACCCCCGTAATTTCTCGAATGATTCTGGCCAGGCGGTCCTCCTGCGGGGCCTCTTCATCTACCGGCTGCCCTGCGTCTTCCGTACGCCGTTGCGCCAGCCGGGCCACCACCTGGATTACAGTCCAGATGAGAGCGATAAACAGCCAGACCAATAAATCTGCGCCCCCCTCGGCTCTCACAACCATCACGGTTGTATCTCCTGTGCTCGACGCTACACAGATGCCCGCAAAGCCGTATTAAGACTGCTGCTGAGACTTGCCTTTCTTCTCTTCTCCCGACTGCGAGAGTGATTCACGCATCGCTGTATCCGCCAAAATATTCTGCATGCGGTAAAAATCCATGACGCCGAGATTTCCCTTACGGAAGGCTTCTGCAATCGCCAGCGGCACCTCCGCCTGGGCCTCGATCACTTTAGCCTGCATTTCCTGTACCCGGGCACGCATCTCCTGCTCCGCGGCGATAGCCATCGCCCGCCGTCCCTCGGCCTCGGCCTGACGCAGCTTCTTATCGGCTTCGGCACGCTCGGTCTCCAGCAATGCCCCGACGTTGGCGATCTCGCGCGCTCCGCTGACTCCCGCCACGCTGACGTCGGCGATATCAATGGAAACGATCTCAAAAGCCGTCTGAGCGTCAAGGCCGCTCTCCAGCACCTTCCGGCTGATATGATCAGGGTTTTCCAGTACGTCCTTGTAGGTGTTCGAGGATCCAATCGCGCTTACGATACCTTGACCGACACGCGCAATAATGGTTTCCTCCGTAGCCCCACCAACCAGCCGTTCAAGATTCGCTCGCACTGTGACACGGGCCTTCACCAGCAGTCGGATACCATCCTTGGCAACGGCGTCCAGCATGCCGATTCCCCGGCTCGGATCCGGACAGTCAATAACCTTGGGGTTGACACTGGTACGCACCGCGTCATACACATCACGCCCTGCCAGATCTATGGCCGCGGCCCGTTGGAAGCTCAGAGGTATGTTTGCCTTGTCAGCAGCTATCAGCGCCTGAACCACATTGATTACATTACCACCGGCAAGATAGTGGGCCTCAAGCTGGTCGGTACTGATGTCCAGGCCCGCCTTTACTGCACGGATACGCGCATCTACAATCAAGGCCGGGGGAACACGGCGCAGTTTCATTCCGAGCAGATTGAAGATGCTTACCCGTGCCCCGGACATCCAGGCACGAACCCACAGTTTCAGAAAGTAGAAGAATATACCCACCATCAACAGAATCGCTATGGCTATGACGACAGTCAGGATTGTCAGCAATTGTCCGAGCATCGCTTCCTCCTTACAGCTTACCGGGCAGATATTCTCATATGGTCACAGAGTTCCTGTCAGAATGGTAACCGCTCTCCCCGACTTCCCGCAAGCAAAGTCCGTTCAGAACGATACCAGTAGATGACCATGGCACCCATCCCCGTGCCGGTACAGAATGTCCACACTGCTACTCCCAGATTGGGGATAAGGGCCAGTGCATATATAATCGTCAGCCCGGTTATCAGGGGCAGGACACGGCCAGCATTTCCCCGCAGCTGCGACTTGGAGAGCAATAGGACACCGAGTCCGTAGGCGCTGACCAACTTGCCGAAGACCACCAGCAGAATGTAGATGCTGGCCGCTGCCAGACCCAGCGGAAGCCCGATCA
>QNAJ01000006.1 GCA_003641465.1 Verrucomicrobiota bacterium
AAAGCTCGTGAATGAGTGGCGCGGACGACTCTCCCCGCGTATTGGTGACCGGGATTTTCACGTAAACATTGGAAGCCAACGCGGAGAGCTTCTCCGCCTGTTCCCGCATCCCGTCGAAATCATCCGAGAAGACCTCGAAGGAAACCGGCAAGTCTGTGACCACGCGCAGCACCTCCGATGCGAATGCCATGTAGTTGGTAATGCCCGCCTTGGACATGAGCGTCGGATTGGTCGTGAAACCCTTGACCACTCCTTCCTGGTAAGCGGAGATGATGGAATCCAGATCAGCCCCATCTGAAAATATCTTTATCTTAAGCTCCTCAAGACGTGGAATGTGTTCACATGCCGTCTCCACAACGCAACCTCCTTCAAGTACCACCAGTCACAGGCCTATTCTCTACATCGTCGCCCGCTAGACAAGCCGTCAGAACTGCTCTTGCCAGCCGGATACCACATCTTCCGGACCCATTCAGCGGCCAGAGTAGCGCCGCCCATCACCGCAGGCCGCTTGGGTGTCCGATCCATTGCCACGGCGTATACCGCCTCAAGAAAATTCCCTTGGTAGAACTCTTCGGCAGATACCGTCCGGCAGGGAATGTATTCCGGTGCCTCCCGCACCAGCAGCTCACTTTCCGGGAAATCGGGACGTTCCACCAGAACCAAGGGTTTACGATTGGCGATACAATCCGAGACTATTCCGAATCCGGCTTTGGACACCACCACGTCCACAGATGCAATCAGATCGCCGAACGGCATGGCTCGGCGGGAAACCGCCTGGAAGCCGCGGTGCCGCACTTCAGCCGGCTCGATCACCAGAAACCGAACCCCGGTGTCCCGGGCCAGACCGTCCATAGCTTGCGGCCCCAGTGGCAACGACGAGAAGGCTAACAGGACCAGCAGGCGTTCCCGCGGTACACCCAATATCGCCTCCAAGCGAGACCGCCGGTTCCTTCCCGGCGCAGCCACCAGAGGGATCTCGATCTGGCGATCGAAAATGTCCATGGAAGGTGAGAAGGGCATCTTCAAAAGCAGATCTGCGCATGCATAGGCCTTCTGGAAGCGCGCCACTGCCCGTTTCCACACGCCTGAACCATCATCGTAGGCCTGATATATCCAGTCCCAAGTAAAGTTACCCGATACAATTGCAGGAATACCGAGCCGATGCGCCGCGTCTACCGGAACGGCAGGAACATCACACACGACCGCTCCCGCGGACGTTTCTTTGAGATAGGCCGCTTCGCCGTCTGTGAGCGCATCCCACCGCTGCAGCAGCTCTGCAACCCGAGCAGCCGAAAGCTGCCGGTCCACCCTGATGGGATCTACCTGCACCAACCCCACGTCCAGCGCACGCTGCTCAAGACAAGCGGCGACATCCCCCAGGCGCTCCCTGACGAACCAGTCCGGAGCAGCGCTCACTAGGCGGACAGGAATCTCGGGATAACTGCAGATAAACGCCCTGACAATCTCACACGACCGGGAAGCATGACCCAGACCATGGCCGCTGATATAGAAAACCACCGGTGAGGGCGATCTGCAACTATTGGTCATAAGAGGCTCCCGGATCAAATGTCCCAGGCAGCCGTGAGACTAGCAGAGCGTGGGCGCGGTCGCAATCACCGCCGCATCGAATTGACTTGTTTTGCTCGCTGTGCCGGTGATATACAAGATTCCACCGCTGACCCGGTGGAACCGCAGCCATGGACAGCAGGCAGGAAAATCGCATGAAGGCGATTATCAATCATCTCGTGCAGCTGCAGGAACTCTATGAGGCGCGGATGCAGCACGAGACGTCCCTTTCCCGGAGGAGGCTCAGGGATCTCGACCAGGCCATAGAAGATCTTCTCTCGCGACTGCCCGAGGATGTCGCCCGTCGGGTTACGCGCCTCCAGCGCAAGGCACCCCCAGCAGTAGTGCCGGTGGTCGGGAAGGCATGCGGTGGTTGTGGAATGAATCTTCCGGTAAGCATGCTGCCGCAGATCAAGGTTGCCGATCGGATATACACCTGCCCGAATTGTGCGCGCATTCTATACGCGTTGACCCCTCCCTACCCCCGCAGGCTGCCCAGGAGCCGAGGCAGCAACTTGCCTTCGGCTGGAATCGCCCGTTTCTCCGCGCCGGAACTGATGTTACCTCATATCCAGGCGCAAGATATGGAAGAGGCCTTTCGAGAAATCTGCAGCAAGATGGAGGCCGAAGGCTTTGTGGAGGGGGCCGAAATGCTGGTCGAAAAGGCCATGCAGCGCGAGGCGATCGCCAGTACGGCGATCGGCCACGGACTGGCCTTTCCGCACGTGCGCGGTGTCGAAGGCGGCGGCCTTGTTCTGGCGGTGGCTACCAGCCGCAAAGGAGTCAGGTTCGAGGATGTCCGCGGACTGGTGCGAATCCTTTTTTTCATTGTGATACCTTCCGCAGCCAGTGCCTTTTATCTTAACCTGCTGTCGGGTCTGACCAGAGCCTTTTCCGAGTCCGCGGCTCGCGATCAGCTGCTCAAGGCCAAGGATCCTTCCGCTTTATGGGAGGCGCTGGTACATACAACCCGTAGTGTAGTCCGGTAGTCAGCAGGAGTCGCGTAACGTCGCACGAGGAGCTTACAAGTCCGCCGCGAAATAGGAGGATGATAACCACCGGGGCCTTCGCCGAATAACAATGACCGATCTGTCCATAGTAGTGCCTCTGTACAACGAAGAGGAGAATGTGCAGCCGCTCTGTCGCCGGCTCTACGAAACCCTCTCTCGCCTGCCGCATTCCTGGGAAATCATTCTGGTAGACGACGGAAGTACCGACAGAACCTGGAGCGTCGCCACTTCCATGCTGGCCGAAATCCCTTCTCTGCGGCTGATTCGCCTCCGGCGCAATTTCGGGCAAACCGCCGCTCTCAGTGCCGGTTTTCACCACGCGCGCGGCGCGATCATCGTCACAATGGACGGCGATCTCCAGAATGATCCCGAGGATATTCCTCTGCTGCTTGAAAGGATGGATCCGGATACGGATGTGGTCAGCGGCTGGCGCAAAGACCGCAAGGATCCTTTTCTGACCCGCCGTCTCCCTTCAATAGTAGCCAACTTTCTGATCAGTCGGATTACCGGCGTACACCTGCACGATTACGGGTGCACCCTGAAAGCCTATCGGCGCGACGTCATCCAGCATGTTCATCTTTACGGTGAAATGCACCGGTTTATTCCTGCCCTCGCCAGCTGGGTAGGAGGACGTGTCCGCGAGGTGGTAGTGCGCCATCACCCTCGCCGTGCAGGAAAATCCAAGTACGGAATATCACGCACTCTACGCGTGCTCCTCGATCTCATCACTGTGAAGTTCCTGCTGCATTACAGCCGCGGTCCGATGCAGATGTTCGGGAAGATCGGCGCGATCTTCGCCCTGCCGGGGTTGTCCCTGGTAGCATTCATGGTTCTCACACATCTTTCCTTCCGCCTGTTCGGCACCTCGTTCGGCGCGGACCTGATCAAGAGACCTTTCTGGGTGATCACGGCATTCATGCTGATCGCCTTCGGAGTCCAGTTTGTGAGTATGGGGCTGCTCGCGGAGGTCCAGATCCGGACCTATCACGAGTCCCAGAGTCGCCCGACCTACTTTGTCCGCGAGATCCTGGAGTCCGACGACCGGCGCCGCAACTCCAGATCTGGTCCGATGCCCGAAAAAACCTCCTGAACAGCGGCGGGCCGGATGGATTACTCCGTAGTCCAGATCTTGGGTATCGTCGGTTGGCTGGTGCTGATTTTCGGTGGTATGCTTTGTGACGCAGCGCTCCTCCTGTATCTACGGCGTCCCCTTCGCGGAGTACACAGAAGGTTCCGAGCGATAGCTCATAGGCAGGTCAAAGGACGCCACCTGCTCATGGTGACGGGCCTCTTCCTCGGCGCGCATGCCGTGCTTTCGACCCTGATACCCACAGGGGATATGGGATGGCAGGTCATCGTCAATACGCTCTCGTTTCATTGGATAGTACTGCTTTTCGTTACCGCATATTGCGGCGTGCGCCGCGTGCCCTGGGAGTCTCTGTTCGGCCCGACGAGCGGCGCTGCATATGTCGCTGGCCTCCTGGCCTACCTCGCGGCGGTTCCTGTGGTTCTAATGCATTCCGCATTGGTCAACAGCCTATTGCGCCTGGCGGGCATTACCCCCACGATGCAGCCGGTAGTTGAGCTGTTGTCGAAACATCCCGCCCCCACGACCTTTATCTACCTGGTACTCGTAGGATGTGTAATCGCCCCTGCGGCCGAAGAAATCTATTTCCGCGGCATGCTGCTGCCGGTGCTGATGAGGGAAATGACACCCCTGGGTGGAGTAATTGTCTCTTCCCTTATCTTCGCCGTGGCCCACATGCATGCGACCTCCGCCCCTGCCCTTTTTGTCATTGCCCTGGCCTGCAGCGCGGTCTATATCAGTACCGGTTCATTGGTCGCCGCGTTTACGACGCATGCGGTGTTCAACATTGTAAACATGCTGCTCGCAATATTGTTTCTGGCTCAATAGCGGGCGGTGCGACCCAGAGATATGACCTCGGGCCTTGCCAGCATTCAATGGGTGCCGCTTGAACGTCGGTCACGGATTCCTGGAGTAGTACGCATTATTGATCAGACCCGCCTGCCGGGCGAACTGGTCTACCTGGATCTGACCGACGTATCCGCGGTTGCCGAGGCCATTGTATCCCTCCGTATCCGGGGAGCCCCTCTGCTGGGGATCGCAGCGGCCTATGCCGTGGTGCTTGCCGCGCAAGAGGCACTGCGAGACCAGCAACCGATCGGGCAGAGCGTACGAGATGCGGCTGAGACGCTTCGCCGGACAAGGCCCACTGCAGTAAATCTTTTTGTCGGGCTCAACCGCCTGGTGGAAGCGGCAATGCGGACCCGCTCGTCGGGTCCCGCCGCAGTAAAAGAACTTCTGGCTGTAGCGGAGAACTTTCATGAATCCGACCGCCGGGCTTGTGCGGCGATCGGCCGGCACGGCGCGGACTTGATACAGCCGGGAGCCCGCATACTTACCTATTGCAATACCGGAATCCTGGCCACCGGCGGTGAGGGTACGGCGCTGGCCGCTGTGTACGAAGCACACCGGCGTCACGGGGATATCCGTGTTTTCGCGTGTGAAACTCGTCCGCTGTGGCAGGGGGCACGGCTTACCGCCTGGGAACTCCGGCAGCATGACATTCCGGTGACGGTCTTATGCGATAACGCGGCGGCGAGCCTTCTTGCCCGCGGGGAGGTGCAATGCGTGATGGTAGGGGCAGACCGTATCGCGGCCAACGGTGATACCGCTAACAAGGTGGGTACTTTTCCGCTCGCTCTGGCAGCCGCCGCGCATGAAATTCCTTTCTACGTGCTGGCACCCACCACGACATTTGATCCGGAAATACCCGCGGGAGCGCAGATACCTATCGAGCACCGCTCGCCCACTGAAGTAGTGCGCCCGTTTGGTCATGACATTGCTCCTGAGGGTGTGGACGTCTATTCGCCGGCGTTCGACATTACGCCCGCGAAATACATATCCGCCCTGGTAACCGAGAAGGGAGTTATCTATCCCCCCTTCGAGACCAATATCCCCCGGCTTCTCCGGCCCAAGAGCCGGAGTCCTTCCGAGGAGAAAAAATGACCGGCGAAACTCTTGAACAGATCGGCGAGGTCGAGGTCATCCGACGCCTGACACGTCGTCTGGGAGAAGCGTTGAACGTAGTGGTGGGCATCGGGGATGACGCCGCAGTAGTCCGGTTTGAAGACGACAGCCACGATCTGGTGCTCACAACCGATGCAGTCATTGAGGGTATCCACTTCTCAGCAGAAGCACCGTCCGCGGACGTCGGCCGGAAACTGGCTGGGCGCCTTCTCAGTGATCTGGCCGCAATGGGAGCGGAGCCTCTCTGGATACTTTGCAATGTCGCCGCACCTCCGCGGACATCATTCCGTGACCTGAAGCAGCTATATGCTGGAATGAAGCGAATTGCCGCGCGCTTCGGAGCCGACATCGTCGGGGGGGATCTCTCGAGAGCCGAAAGTCTTCATTTGCATGGTTTCGCAGCCGGACGCATCCCGTGTCAGAGAGCAGTGACCCGCGCGGGGGCGCGTCCGGGTGATGCAATTTTTGTCACCGGAGCTCTGGGCGGAAGCATCCTCGGTAAACACCTGCGGTTTACCCCGCGCGTCACGGAAGGACTCTGGTTGAGGAAGTCCGGCTGGCCCTCTGCCATGATAGACGTAAGTGACGGGTTGTTGAGAGATCTGGCACACATTCTTGGCTCAAGTCGATGTGCTGCGGATATCGAAGTTCGAAGAATCCCGGTTTCCCCCGCGGCGCGAAAACTGGGTGACGGAGTCCCGCCTCTGGATCACGCGCTGCGCGACGGGGAAGACTTCGAACTGCTTTTTACTGTGCCGCCAGACAAGGTGGAACGGTTTATCCGCTCGTGGAAAAAGAAGTTTCGCCTGCGGTGTACGAAAATCGGCACAATCCGCGCGGGGCCGCCCGCAATCAATCTCAGAAAGCCGGACGGTTCTGTTGTCCGGGTCTCTGCTGAGGGCTACGATCACTTTTGTTCGCAGGGAGGAAAGACACCTTGAACCGTTTTACTGACAGAGGTGAGGAGTCATCCGGACCCCAGCAATCGGTCTTGAGGGATGGCCCGCTCCCCCGGACACGGTCATGCCTGGTTTGCGGCGTGGACAATCCCCGCGGCTTCCATCTCCGCAGTCATCTGCGCGAGGGCGCTGTCGAACTGGAATACACCACACGTCCTACTGATACTGGATATGTGGGGATCACTCACGGCGGGGTTCTGGCCACACTTGTGGATGAAGTGATGACCTGGGCGGCCATCGTCGCCTCAGGAAAGCCTTGTGTCGCTACTACAGTGTGCATCCACTTTCACAAACCGGTACCGCCCGGTGTTCGGATCACCATTCGGGCGCATCTTCCGAAACCACGGAAACTGATGAAGGTGACCGCAACCGTAAGCACACCCGATCTGGGCCTGCTTGCGGATGGTGAGGGGCGCTACCTGCGGATGTCGCGCTCCGCACCGGAGATCAGCGCCGATTTCGTATCCGATCCGTCCGCTATTTCCCTGCACGAAATTCTGCGATGATCACTAACCCGGCTCAGTCGCTTTTCTGCTTGGGCCGACGGGATCGTGGTGGTTTCCGACCGAGAAAATCAAGGACCGCCAGGAGATCCTGCCAGACTGTCCGCTTCTGATCGGGCTTACGCAACAAATATGCCGGGTGAAAAGTCGGCATGACCGGAATCCCGGCAAACTCATGCCAGCGTCCCCGTATCTGGGTGATGCCGCGGCTGACCCCGAGAAGTCCCTTGGCGGCCGTGGACCCGAGACAGATAATTACCCGGGGCTTGAGAACACCGATCTGCTCCCGCAGAAACGGCAGACAGGCCTCCATCTCCTCGGGGTAGGGAGTACGGTTCCCCGGCGGCCGGCACTTTACCACATTGCCGATCCACACCTCCTCACGCGTGAATCCCATTGCTTCGATCATGCGAGTAAGCAAGTGACCGGCCGCTCCCACAAATGGTTCCCCGGCCCGATCCTCTTCTGCGCCGGGCCCCTCCCCTACAAAGACGATTTCCGGTCGAGCCGGCCCTTTGCCGGGTACCGTCCGGGTCCGCGATTCATGCAGCGGGCACCGGCGGCACCGCGCTATCCGACGGGCGATGCGCTGCAACTCCTTCTCTGCTGCAGAATTGTCTGCGGGGGCGCCTGCCGGCTCCTCATCGCTCCCTATGCCAGTACCGCGCGGGGGCAACTGGACCTCTTTAAGTCCACTGAGCGAAAGGTAGTCGAGAAGCTCGCGCATCTCGCTGATCACCCGGTGAAGTTCTGCCAGAACATCTGTCGCTGCGCTGCCGCTGGTCATGCGGAATACTCCTATTTTCAGCAACTGATCTTTCCGTGGTTACTTCTAGACCAATGCCGCCTTTCTGCAAAGCAGAATCCACCGCATCGTCAGGAGTTCAGCATGCGGAAAATGTTGCACTGACGCCCGATCAGGCTATGCTCTTGCCTTGTTTGGGCGGAAAGGGACGGCACATGAACAAGCGGTACCGGAAGGTCCTGCAGCCCAGGAACATCATTCTGGATTTACATGCAACGGATAAGCCCGGGGTGATCGCTGAACTTGTTGATCACCTGGTTTCCACTGGAGACATTGCTCCCCAAAAGCGCGATGAGGTGCTGGCAGCTGTTCTCAGTCGGGAGAAAAGAATGTCAACCGGTTTGCAGCACGGAGTGGCTGTACCTCACGGCAAGACCGATGCCGTCTCGGATCTTATCGCGGTACTGGGCCGCTCGCGCCACGGGGCGGAATTTGCATCCTTGGACGGCAGGCCTGCTCAAATATTTGTGCTCATTCTTTCTCCGGAATCAATGGCTGGACCTCACGTTGAATTCCTGGCGGAGATAAGCCGCCTGCTCACGCGCGCGGAGATCCGCGAACGTCTGCTTGCCGCCGAATCTGCTGAAGAGATATTAAACCTTTTTGATCAGTCCGCTGACCGCTGATGATCGCCGCCGTCACCAACGGTGCCGTGGCGGGTCCGTTCGCGACCGGTCCGCCTGAGGTGGGTCGCGTGATGACCGAGGTTGCTTTGCAACTGGCGGTCATTCTTATCGCAGCCCGTCTAGGCGGCTTCATTGCTCAGAGTTATTTCCGGGCGCCCAGTGTTCTGGGGGAGCTAGCGGCCGGGATGCTTTTCGGCCCCTACGCTCTGGGGGGGCTGCCGCTTCCCGGCTGGGGGCCGGTATTCCCACTCAAAGGCGGTCCTCTGCCCGTCTCCACGGAACTCTACGGATTTGCCATGCTCGCCTCTATTGTGCTGCTGTTCATCTCCGGTCTGGAGACGGATCCGAAGACATTTCTGCGCTACTCCGTCTCCGGGCTTGCCGTAGGGGTAGGCGGCATAGTTACCGCTTTCGCAATTGGAGATGTAGCGGCCGTTTTGCTGGGCATTGCGGATTCCTTCCTGTCGCCTCCGGCCCTTTTCCTGGGGACGGTTGCGACTGCAACATCGGTCGGTCTGACCGCGCGCTTGTTATCCGAAAGGCGGAAAATGGGCTCTCCGGAAGGTGTAACCATATTGGCCGCCGCGGTCTTCGATGATGTTCTAGGCATTGTCGTGCTTGCACTCGTAGTGGCCGTGACGCGCGCCAAGGGCAGTCAAAGCACGCCTGCCGACTGGAAGCATATTGCTCTGATCGGTGCCAAAGCTCTCGGATTCTGGATATTGTTCACCGCCGTCGGCCTGCTCCTGGCAAGGCGCCTGACACATCTTCTGAAGAGACTCCGCTCCATGACCACCATCGCCTCGATCTGCGTCGGCTTGGCACTGCTGGTCGCCGGTCTTTCGGAAATGGCGGGACTGGCCATGATTATCGGGGCCTATATCGTGGGGCTTTCTTTGTCGCAGACCGACATCGCCTATGAGCTGCAAGAACGCCTGCGCCCCCTTTATGATTTTCTGATTCCCATCTTTTTCTGCGTCATGGGCATGCTGGTCAATTTTTTCGCAGTAAAGAGCGTCTTGCTTGCAGCGGTGTTCTACGGCTTGGCCGGGATAGGTGCCAAGATCGTTGGCTGCGGAATACCTGCCTGGTTCACCGGATTCAATCTCCGCGGGGCCGTCCGGATCGGTACCGGCATGATCCCCCGCGCAGAAGTCGCCCTGATAGTCGCCGGAATCGGACTTTCTTCCAACATCATCTCTCCCGAGGTATTCGGAATCGCCGTCTCCCTCACCATGCTTTCTACACTCCTGGCACCTCCTCTTATTGTCCGGGCATTCCAGGGGGGATCAGGGCTCCGCGTTGCAGTGGAAAAGCGGAAAGAAGAAGAAATTCGATCTGTCAGCCTGGATCTCCCTTCCGCGGAATTGGCGGAATTCCTTGTCTCCCGCATAAACCGGGCCTTCCGCAACGAAGAATATTTTGTCCACCGCCTCCACACCGATACACCGACCTGGCAGATCCGCAAAGAAGACATTTCTTTCACCATAATCCAGGATGATCGTCGGGTAATACTGAATATGCCCGCCCGCTACCAGCATATCGCCCGATTCATCGTGCTGGAAGAGATCCTCAACCTGAGCGAGTTTCTCGAGTCGGTGCGTAAGATGCAGAGTCCGGAAGATATGGGAGCCCAACTGCTCAAAGGAGTATTTGAGTAGACCCCCAGAGAAAATGCGGGACACCTCGGGAGGCATCCCGGAACCATTGAAAGCTGCCCCCGGTAATTCAGAATTTCCTGGAATCGGCCTGTTCCGCACCGTAGATCAGACAGTGCGGGGCAGCATCCCCTTCTACGGTCCAGCCGCATACCGGACAGATGCGTACGGTACCCAGTTCCACGTCCTGACCCTTGACTACTGCCTTCTTGGCCCTCCGGTACATATCGGCGCAAATCTTCTCCGCCTCGATGGCATAGCGTACCGACTTCTCGGCCGCAGTCTCATTCCGCCGCTTTGGCACCACAATCGCCATCGTTGCCATCGGGGCGATTGCCGCACCGTATCCCAGCGGCGCCTGGGCCCATACTGTTCATGTGTGGAACCACCGAGGTGGACGCGGTGATCCTGAAAGTACGTTGACCTTTACCCTGGGCAACGCTTGCCATACACTGAATTCCATGAGTGTGCAGAAACGGATCGCCATCGGTTCAGACCACGGTGGTTACGAGCTGAAGCAGCAGTTGATTCCGTTCCTGCGTTCCCAGGGTCATCTGGTCACCGACTGCGGCACGTTCAGCACGGCTCCTGTCGATTATCCGGTTATCGCCGCTGACGTAGCACGACGGGTTGCGCGCGGAGAGGCTGAATTCGGAATCATCATAGACGGCGCCGGCATCGGGTCGGCGATGGCTGCAAACAAGATCCCCGGTATCCGCGCCGCAGCGGTCTACAACCGCGACCTTGCAATCAATGCCCGGGAGCACAACGACGCAAATGTCTTGACTCTCGGAGCACGCCAGACAACGCTTGAAACGGCAAAGGAGATTGTCGGCCTTTTTCTTTCACGCAGTTGCACGGCTGAGCGTCACCGGCGCCGCGTGCAGATGATCATGGAGCTCGAGGCGCCGATTCGTCGCGATGACGCTGCCGTCAAGAGCGAGGATCATAATATGAATCTTGATCCTGCAGATATTGAGAAAATCACCCGCCGGGTTCAGGAGCTGCTTTCGTCTGGTTCTGTTCCCGACACACGTGGTGCTCCTGTCAGCCCCTCAGAGCTTGCGGCTATGATTGATCACACGCTGCTCAAGCCGGAGGCATCCCGAGAGGACGTCGCCCGTCTCTGCCGCGAAGCGCGGGAATACGGATTTTACTCCGTTTGTGTGAATCCAGCCTATGTACGCCAAGCGGCCGATCTTCTGAAGGGAACGCCCGTCAAGGTGTGCGCGGTGGTCGGCTTTCCTCTGGGGGCGCAGTCGCCGGAGATCAAGGTCCTCGAAGCTCGCAAAGCGATCAGAGACGGAGCTGCCGAAATCGATATGGTCATCAACATCGGCGCACTCAAGAGCGGGGATGATGCCCTTGTGCTGCGCGACATCCGCGGAGTGGTCGAAGCCTGTGTGGACCGCCGGGCTCTATGCAAAGTCATCCTGGAGACCGCTCTGCTGAGCGAAGAAGAAAAAGTCCGTGCATGCCAGCTGGCGATGAAAGCCGGGGCACATTTCGTCAAAACGTCAACCGGATTTGGACCAGGCGGTGCGACCGAGGAGGACATCCGCCTCATGCGTAAGACTGTAGGGGGGAAACTCGGTGTCAAGGCTTCGGGTGGTATCCGCAGTTACGATGACGCTGTTAGAATGATCGCCGCCGGCGCGAACCGCATCGGCTCCAGCAGCAGCGTGAAGATTATTGAGGAAGCCAGACAGAGAGCCGGCGCCTGAAGTCACCATCAGTCCGGGCACCCGGTTCCCTGTCGGCAACTGATTACGGGAAGGCAGAGACCCGGAGAAAGAAAGGAGATCAACCGTGGCGGAATTACGAACCTACGTTTTTCTCGACAGTCTGCAGCCGCAGTTCGCCGCCTTTCTCGGCACTGTGGCGCAGGGATTCCTGCCGGTCGCCGGTCAAGCCTCGCTGTTCGTCGAAATATCGCCCGGAATAGAAATCAACCGGGTCACTGACGTGGCCCTGAAAGCCACCAGTGTAACGCCGGGTATGCAGATCGTCGAGCGACTCTACGGACTGCTTGAAATCCACTCGGATTCCCAGGCAGATGTGAGGCAGGCCGGCCAGGCCATTCTGGATTCTCTGAATCTCAAAGAGGACGATCGGATCAAGCCGCGCGTATATTCCAGCCAGGTGATCCGACGGCTCACTGATCACCAGTCCCAGCTGATCAACCGCATGCGTCACGGAAACATGATCATTCCCGGGCAGACACTCTACGTGATGGAGGTTGCTCCGGCAGGGTATGCCGCGTTGGCGGCCAACGAAGCGGAAAAGGCGGCAGAAATCAACATTCTCGAGGTTCGCGCTTTCGGCAGCTTTGGAAGAGTTTATCTCGGAGGAGAGGAACGTGACATAGATGTCGGTTATCGGGCTGCCGAACAGGCCATCGCCGCGATAACCGGACGTGAGGTCCAGAAATAAGTCTGGATACAGGATGAAAGCGACAAGAACCGGTGTCGAAAAAGAAAGGAGAGAATGCCATGGCGGAAGCAGTAGGAATGATAGAAACCCGATCGTTTCCAGCGGTGGTTGAGGCCGCTGATGCAATGGACAAGGCCGCCAAGGTGGAACTCGTTTCCTATGAGAAAACCGGTGGCGGATATACCTCGGTGATCGTTCGTGGAGATGTAGCCGCGGTCAAGGCTGCCTGCGATGCCGGCCAAATTGCCGCTGGCCGCGTGGGTGAGGTTGTGGCGGTACACGTGATAGCGCGTCCCCATCCGAACGTGGACGCCGTCCTTCCGCTGGGAAGGCCGCCAGAGACAAAGGCTGCCAAGAAATAATCCGGTTTTCCGGAGAAAGCGAGGCGGTGATGAATCTCGGCCGGATAGTCGGCACGGTGGTCGCAACGCGCAAAGAGCCGAGCATCGAGGGACTTAAGTTTCAGCTGGTCCGGTATCTTGATGAGAATGGAAAGGAGACCGGCGCCGAGGTCGTCGCGGTAGATGCGGTCGGCGCCGGCCCGGGAGAAGTTGTTCTGGTCGCCACGGGAAGCTCGGCGCGACAGACTGCTCTCACGCAGAATCGTCCCTGCGATGCTGTGATCATGGCGATTGTGGACTCCTGGGACGTGGGTGGTGAAATAAGGTATCGGAAGTCAGAGGACAGTTAGGGCAGTTGTCTCACGGCCTCCGCGAAATATGGAGGAACAAACTGATGGCGCGACTTTCAGATGCTGAAATCGAGGCGATCGCTCGCCGTATCGCCGAACAGATCGCTGGACGGCCTGCCCAGACCGCTGCTCCTGCACCGGGGCAAGAGGGGGTGTTCGCTGACGTCGGTTCGGCCGTAAATGCCGCTGCTGCCGCACAGCCGAAATTCGTCTCCCTGCCCCTGGAACGCAGGAAGATAATTATTCAAGCTATCCGGCAGACAATGCTGGAAAATGCGGCCGCCCTGGCAAAGGCGGCCCATGAGGAAACCGGGCTGGGGCGGTTCGAAGACAAAATAATGAAGAACCAGCTGGTGTCCGAGCGCACACCCGGAGTTGAAGATCTCAGCCCGGTCGCCTACACCGGAGACCACGGTCTTACACTGGTCGAACCCGCCCCCTTTGGCGTGATCGCTTCAATCACTCCCTGCACCAATCCGACTTCGACGATAATCTGCAATTCCATAGGAATGCTGGCGGCCGGCAACGCTGTGGTCTTCAACCCGCATCCCTCGGCCAAGCACTGCAGCGTTGAGACCATCCGGCTGCTCAACCGCTGCATTACTGCCGCCGGTGGTCCACCAGATGTGGTCACCACGGTGGCGGAACCTACCATCGGTACCGCCCAGGAACTCATGAAACATCCCGGGGTGCGGCTTCTGGTCGTCACCGGCGGTGGAGGAGTGGTAAAGGCCGCCATGGAAAGCGGCAAGCGGGCTATCTGTGCCGGACCCGGCAATCCTCCGGTGGTTGTTGATGAAACTGCGGACATTGAGAAGGCTGCCCGCGATATCGTGCTCGGCGCTTCCACGGACAACAACATCATCTGTGTGGACGAGAAAGAAGTGCTCGTGGTTGACGCGGTGGCGGACCGCCTGCTGGAAGCCATGAAGAAAAACAACGCCGTCGTCCTCGACCGCACGCAGTTCGTCCAGATAGAAAACCTGGTCTTTAAGGAAACTCACGGTCCGCGGCGTCCCGCAGTGGTAAACCGTGAACTCATCGGCAAGAATGCCGATGAAATACTGGCCCGTGCCGGAATCCGTGTACCCTCCACGGTGCGCTTGGCCGTGGCCGAGGTTCCCGAGGACCATCCCCTGGTCTGGACCGAGCAGATGATGCCGATACTGCCCGTAGTCCGTGTCCCCAACGCCGATTACGCTATCCGTCTTGCGGTCGAAGCCGAGGGGGGCAACCGCCACACGTTCATCATGCATTCGCGTAATCTGGACAATCTCAGCCGCATGGCCAAGGAGTGCAACGCGAGCATCTTTGTGAAGAACGGGCGTGCACAGGCTGGCCTGGGGCTCGGCGGGGAAGGCTACTGTTCATTTACCATTGCCTCCCCCACCGGCGAGGGACTCACCGGTCCGCGCACGTTTTCCCGGTGGCGGCGTTGCGTGCTCGTGGATCATTTCCGGATCACCTGATGAAAAAGTTTCCTGCGATCGGCGTAATTGAGCTGGTTGACATTCCCCGCGGCATCCTCGCAACGGACGCCATGCTCAAGGATTCTCCCGTGGCCTCACTCAAGACCGGCATAATCAGCCCTTCACGATATCTGACAGTGGTCGGGGGGACTCCCGCCGCGGTGGACCACAGCCTGCAAGAGGGCCGATTCGTAGCGGCGGATGCATTACTTGACAGCCTCTACCTTCCTGATGTCCACGCCGATCTTGTAGCGGCAATTATTGGAAACCGGCCCAGACCCGAAACGCAACAGGCTCTCCTGGTGAGTGTCAGTCACACCTGCTGCGCATGTCTGCTCGCCGCCGAGCGAGCTTTGAAGGGAACCCCCGTCCGTCTTCTCGAGCTGAGGCTGGCGGATCCATCCCTGCAGGGCCGAGGCCTCACCATTCTCTGCGGGCGGCTCCCGGATATCGAAGCCGCCGAAGAAATCACCCGTATGGTCCTCGATGCAAAAGAAGGGCCGTTTTCGGTGCAGATCATTTCCGCTCCGCATGAGAGCGTCCAGGCTGCTCTGAGGGAAAGCACTGACTTCAGTTCTGCACCGGAAATTCCCGTGCCGGACGCCGATGCGGCGGCTCTACGCCAGATGGCCTCAGAGGAGGGTCTATGAAGCTGGCCAGAGTGATAGGCAGAGTCGTCCCGTCGAAGATTTACAAAGGCCTCGAAGGGGTTCCTTTGCTCCTGATCAGACCGGTCGCTCCGGATGGCTCAGAAAGCGGGAACAGCGTGGTGGCGGCCGATGCGACCCGGATGGCCGGCCCGGGAGAGCTGGTGTCCTACGAGGGCGGCCGCGAGGCGGCGCTCGCACTGGACCCCTGGTTTGTTCCGGTGGACCACGCGATAGTGGGAATCGTAGATGCGGTTGAACTGAAGCACCTCGACAGGCTACAGAAGACCGCGGAGGGATGACGTGTTCCTGGGCAGGATAAGAGGAGATATCCACTCCACCATCCGGCATCCATTCTATGGACAGAAAAAACTCCTGCTGGTAGAACGACTGGATGCCGGCGGTAAAGGCACAGACGAGTTCACCATCGCCCTTGACGTCGTCGACGCGGGGGCCGGGGAAACCGTACTGGTCCTGGACGAGGGCAACAGCGCCCGGCAGGTATTTAGTGCTGACAACGCACCGGTCAGGTCGGTGGTGATCGCTATTGTGGATCACGTGGCACGGGAGTCATGACCGCGCGCCACCGATCCCACGGGCGACTCACCTGCTATCGATCTGTACAGGCGCTCAAGTCGCGGCAGGACTCTCTCGGGCCGGAATTTTCTT
>QNAJ01000007.1 GCA_003641465.1 Verrucomicrobiota bacterium
GAAAAGGCGGAAATATCCCGCCGGGCCCTGGAAGAATTCCTGCTGGAACTTCTGACCGTGCTGGATCACTTTGAGCTGGGCCTCAGCGCCGCCGAACAGCACCGGGTACAGGATTCCATCCTGGAGGGTTTCCGCCGCGTACATCAGCAGCTGATGCGGCTTCTTGAGAAGTACGGCGTAAGGCCGATAGAGTCCGTCGGTAGGAATTTCGATCCCCGCATCCATGAGGCTGTCGCCCATATTCCTTCCGAGGAGCATCCGGAGAATGTGATCGTTGCCGAGACGCGGAAGGGGTACACCATCGGCGACCGGCTGCTGCGGGAAGCGCGTGTAGTCGTCTCCGCGGGGCCGCCGCAGGAGGAGAAGCAGGAGGACTCCGGGGCTGAGGAGTGACGCCGGTGACCGACAGGGATTACTACGAGATTCTGGGCGTCAGCCGGGATGCCTCCGAAGAGGATATCAAGAAGGCCTACCGGCGGCTGGCGCTGAAGTACCACCCCGACCGGAATCCGGGTGACAAAGAGGCCGAAGAGAGATTCAAGGAGATCACCGAAGCCTACGAGGTGCTCAGCGATCCTCAGAAGCGACGCCAGTATGACCAGTTCGGTCGTCGCGCCTTTGCTCCCGGGGGAGCGGCCGCCGCGGCCGGGACGGCGGGCTTCGGTCTGGATCTGGACGAGGCGCTGCGGGTATTCATGGAGGCCTTCGGAGGGTCGGGCAGTATCTTTGATGACTTTTTCGGTATGGCGAGGGGTACCCGGACCCGGCGGGCGCCCGATCGCGGTGCGGATCTGCGCCTTGATCTGGAGGTGGATTTTGAAGAGGCTGCTCTGGGGAGCGAGCGTGAGGTATCCTACTCGGTCCTGCAGGAATGTGCCGCGTGCGGCGGCAGTGGGGCGGCGCCGGGCAGTCGCCCCCAAGTGTGTCCCAATTGCAGGGGCACGGGTGTAGAAGTCCGCGGCAACGGTTTCATTCACATCCGCCAGACCTGTTCGGTATGTGGCGGCAGCGGCCGCGTGATCGGCGCTCCGTGCCCGCGTTGCCGGGGTGAGGGCCGCGTTCAGGCCCGCCGTACCATTAAGATCAGAATTCCCCCGGGGGTGGAAACCGGATCACGTCTGCGGGTACGTGGTGCGGGTGAAGGTGGCAGGCACGGTGCGCCACCCGGGGATCTTTTCGTGGTCATTCACGTGCGGCCGCATGATCTGTTCGAGCGGCACGACCTGCATACCTTCTGCGAGGTTCCGGTACCTTTTCACATCGCAGCGCTGGGAGGCGAAATCCGGGTGCCGACGATCCACGGCTACACCCGGTTGAAGGTTCCCGCGGGAACGCAGAGCGGAAGAATGTTCCGCTTACGTGGAATGGGGATCCACGCCGGTGGTCGCAAAGGGGATCATCACGTGCGGGTGCAGGTGGCGGTGCCGGATCGCCTCAGCGCCGAGCAGCAGCGACTCCTGGCACAGTTCGGGTCCTCGTTCAGTGAATCGCAGATCAGTCGCCTGCGGGAAACTTATCGCAAGGCCGACGCTTTCTACGAGCGCAAGAAAGCTTTGGGCAAATAAGGCTGCCACCATGCCCGCGGTCAGGCTCCCGGCGGCGGGGGGCGCAGCGGCGTGTAGGCGCGTTCTTTTTCCGGAGTAAGGCCCGACGGCAGGCCGACGATTTCCACCAGGCGCTCCAAAAGCTTGTCCAGCCGCTCTCCGCAGCGGGCGGCTACCTGGAGCACATCCTGCTGGTCATTGTTTATGTCCCCCAGGTGACGGGCGAGAAGCATTCCCACCGCGCAGTTTATCGCTGAAAGGGACTGGGCCAGTTCCTGGGCGATCTCCGCCAGCAGCTCCAGCATCGCCCGGCGTGAGAGCCGGATCTTCTGGCGCTCCGCCTCTTCCACGCCGATCAGTGTTTCCTCCTGGGCAGCGAGCTTTTTCTCCAGTTCCCCGATTCTGGCTTCGGTGCGGTCAGCGGCGCGTTCGACCTCGTTACCGATCCGTTCCATGACCTGACGCAGCTCGGCGCTCTTACCCTCGGGAGCCTTCATCAGCTCGTCCAGCTCTTCCAGCAACGCCGCCAGCGCACCGATTCCGCTGGGAATTCTGAGTTCCATACCTGAGGGGGCGGAAGAACGGATGCTGCTGACGACCAGTTGCGACCAACCGTCGGGAGAGAGACCGCTCTCTATGAGACATCGGGCCAGGGGGTCGTCTGGTGACAGAGCCTGTTCGCCGCGCCGCTTGATATAGCGCCGGATGCGGTCTTCGGCTTTCTTCAGAGCCGACATCCGCTTGACGTATTCACTGGCGAGTGAGTCCACGTCCAGTTGTTCCACCATGTCGCTGACCGCTTCGGAAATGGCCTCCAGCTCACCCGGAGACAGCTCGCCGGCAACTCCCCGCAGACGATCAAGTATTTCTTTCTCGAGGAGAAGCAGCGTTTTGCGGATGATCCGGCGTCCTTTCTGGCTGGAAGCATGCCGGGTGGCGAGCAGTCCGTCGAAAGTGCGCCGCAGGCAGCCGATAACGATGTCCGCCAGAGTCTCGCCTTCGGCCAGTCCGGTGGTGCGCTGGCGGATGGCAGTGGCCTCCATTATCAGCTCGGCCAGCCGGCTGGCGTCATCGGCGGCGTCTTCCATGGTCTTCAGGGGTTCTTTCTCCAGGGTGTCCGTATCGCCCTTGAGGAAGGCCAGAATCTGCTGAACCATGGGCAGGGCGCGACGGACGGTTTCTTCTTCCTCACGGTCCACTATTGCCTGGCTCTCAGTGACTCGTTCGTACTTCACCCGTTCGGCGAGGATGTAGCGCAGGTCCTGCTGCTGCATCCGCCGGAGTACCGCATCCGGCCCTTCATCCTCAGGCGGCGGCGTGGCCAGTATCTCAATGAAACGTCTGAATTCCTCCCGCGGCATGCCCCGCAGAAGCGAAAAGCCCGCCACCTCCAGGCGGTGCAGGCGGTCAGCCAGCATACGGATGAACGGATTACGGAGGTCGGCAGGCTTCCCTTCGACCAGCAGGTCTCTTTCCGCCACGCTGATATTGATCCGCGAGACCGGCTTCATCATCTCCTCAAAGGCACGATAGCAATCATCCACGGCGGCTTCCGCCAGCGGGTGATGTAGTCCGTACAGTGTGGCGTTACTGATCGCCCGTCCTGCCAGACGAAGAAACTCGTGCGCCTGCTCCGGGCTGACCTTGGCCTCGGCGGATTTGCCCGATTCCGCCGGCGATGACGGCCGGCCGGAGGGCCTCTCTTTCTCAGGGGGAGTCATTTTCCAGCAGCCGGACCGGGTGGAAACAGAAAGGCTCCCTCATTGGGCAGGCGATCTACGCATTGGTCGCCTTCCCATGCCTCGACGACGAATTTCCACCGGTCATGCGAAATAAATGCCGGGCTCAGTATTTCCAGCTTGACGCTTTTTTTCCGGACCCGAAGCTGCCGTACGGTGAACGGGGTGCTTTCGAGCTGAGGGATACGCGGAACCGTGAGCGCTTGCCACTTGCGGTGGGCAGATGAATAGGTCGCTACGATGTACAAATCAATCCCGATCTCCTTGACAAAATCGTCTCCGGTTGTGGCATCGTCGTCCAGATCCAGAAAAAATTTCCATCCCGAACCATCCGCAGGCGACTTGGGCGGTTTTTCCTTCAAGGGGATGACAAATCGGATCAGGTTGGACGATTTGCGGGATACTTCTACGCTTGTCAGGTCATAAGTGCCCGCCGCCGACCCCACCAGCATATCATTAGTCGGATCGGTGAAGATATGAGTTTCGGCTGCGCGGGCTTCCCCGGCCGCCATCACTGCCAGAAGGATGGCGCCGCCACCCGCCAGTACATGCGATCTCATCTCGGTTTCCCTCCCGTGCGCCCCCTCAGAATCATTATAAACCCCGAGGTGACCACTGCAGTCAATATGATTCTCTGCCGGTCCTCCGCAACAGCGGCCGCCAGGCCGGGCACCCGGCTGCCCTATCGTCAATGCAGAAAGTGACGTATACCGGTGAAGGCCATGGCGATTCCGAACCGGTCACAGGCTGCGATGACTTCCTCATCCCGCCGTGACCCGCCCGGCTGCACGATATAGCGGATACCGGCCTGGGCGGCATGCTCGATGCTGTCGGCGAAGGGGAAAAAGGCATCGGAAACCAGCACCACCTCGCGCATGATGCGGTTGGCAAATTCCTGTGGAGATGAGCCGTAGGCGTCCGCCTTGTACATGTTGTCAATATTCTGCAGTGCGCGCGCGAGAGCCAGCTTACGCACGGCGTCCACCCGGTTGGGTTGCCCCGCACCCATGCCCAGCAGCATGAACTGGCCGGGTTCATATTCGCGGACCACCACTACTGCGTTGGACTTTACGTACTTGCATGCCCGGATGCCGAATTCCGCCAGGGGCCGTTTCACGTCCGGGAAAACCTGTTCGGTAGGAACCATCCACTGGGCAATGAGCGCTGTGTCGCGACTCTGCACCAGGAGGCCACCGCCGATGGACCGCAGATTCCATCCCGCCTCGGCCGGCCGGGGCGGGCCCGGCAGCTTCAGCAGCCGGACGTTCTGCCGCCGGGTGAGAATTTCCAGAGCCTCCGGCAGAAAATCCGGTGCGATCAATACCTCTACGAAGCGGTCCTGGAGGAATTCCGCCGCCTCGCCGTCAACCGCTCGGGAGAATGCAATCACGCTGCCGAACGCGGAAACCGGGTCGCCCGCCCACGCGGCTTCCAGCGCGCGGCGGACTGACTCGCCGGTGGCGTATCCGCAGGGATTACCGTGTTTGACGATCGCTACGGCGGTATGCGGCGCCAGCTCGCTTACCGCCGCCAGGGCCGCGTCGCCGTCCATGTAATTGTTGTAGGACATCTGTTTGCCGTGAAGCTGCTCCGCTTCCAGCAGGGACGGGGAAACGGTATCCTCCCGCGCATACACGAAGCCCTGCTGGTGCGGATTCTCGCCGTAGCGCAAAGCGGTTCCCTTTTCCCCGAACACGGCCAAAAAAGGAGCTTCTTCGCCCGCCTGCTCGGAGAGATAACGGGCGATCGCGGCATCATATTTGGCCATCCGCGCGAATACCTTCCGCGCCAGTCGGCGGCGCAGTTCCAGGGTGGTGTTTCCCGAGGAGCGGACCTGTTCCAGCACCACGGGATAGTCTTCGGGATCAATTACCACGGTCACATGGGCATGATTCTTGGCGGCCGCCCGGACCATGGTGGGCCCGCCGATGTCGATATTTTCCATGGCCTCCTCGAAGGATACCCCCGGCCGGGCAACCGTCTGCTCAAAGGGATAGAGATTCACGCACACCAGGTCCACCGGCCTGATTTGGTGCTTCTGCAGAGCAGCGGCGTGGCTGGAATCATCCCGGCGGAAGAGAATCCCGGCATGGATGGCCGGGTGCAGGGTCTTTACCCTGCCGTCCAGAATCTCAGGGAAGCCGGTCAGCTCCGAAATGTCCGCGACCGGAATACCGGCCTCGCGCAGGGCACGCGCCGTGCCCCCGGTAGAGATGATTTCGATGCCCGCTGCGGCCAGTCCCCGGGCGAAATCCACGATTCCGGTCTTGTCGTGAACGCTCAGTAGTGCCCGCTCGATGCGTTCCCCTTTCATCG
Organism: Verrucomicrobiota bacterium; assembly: GCA_003641465.1. Classification (GTDB taxonomy): domain Bacteria; phylum Verrucomicrobiota; class Kiritimatiellia; order B70-G9; family B70-G9; genus B70-G9. Next base: position 5,600 of record QNAJ01000007.1, read on the forward strand.
GAATACGACTCCTCTTGTTTTTTCCCTGCAGGTGATACCGGCAGTCTAATACGGGCAGTGTACGGCGGTCAGCTCAAAAACGCCGCCGGGTTGCATCCGGGCATAAAAAATAGACTTACGCTCACATCTGGCACAGAATCCGGTAGAGGTGCAGGTGGCGGGGAGGCGCATTCATGCGGGATGGAGGACCGGCCAGTGCCGATAGTTTCCGCGTTCGCCTGGCGGCCGAGATACAACGGTTATGCCAGGCCGGCGAAACTGCGCGACTGCGCATACTGCATGAGGACCGCCTGGGAATGGTGGTCATCGAAGACGGCCGGCTGGTACACGCACAGGTCCTCGATACCGCGGGCGAGGCCGCGCTGGAGGAGATCTTCACCTGGGAAGGTGCCGCGTGGGAGACTCTGTACGGGTTTCGGCCGGCAAAACGGACCATAACCCGGCCTTACCAGCAAGTACTCCGCGATCTGGTTCAGGGCACGCGGATGGCTGTGGCGGCCCCCCCGGAAATCGAGACGGCTCCGCCTGCGGCGGAGGCGGAAGCTGCGCCACCACCGATGCAGAGACCCCGCCGCCTGCTGTTGGCCGCATTGGGAATTGCGGTCGCCGCTGTGGTGGTGTGGTTCATCGGGCAATTGGAAAAAAGGCGCGGGGCCATAACCCGGGCGGTGCATTGGACGGCCCGGCATGTGGAGACCAGGGTGACGCCTCCGCCGGAGACAGCGGCACCTCCCCCGTCAATCACTCGCGTGGTTTCCACGGTATTCGACGATCTCGGTCCTGAATGGATGTTGCTGGAAGCCTACCATATCTGGCTGCCGGTGTTTTCCACCTCGGCGGTGAGTGTGCTGGTATCGCGTGACGTATTTTCCGCGTTGTCCGGCTCAGGCGGCTGGGTCGAGCTGATGGGGCCTTTCGGAGCACGCATCGGAGCCCGAGCGTTCGCGGTCCGCTCTCCATATCGTCGGACGATCTATCTGCGGCCGTCCATGGCGGAAGCTCTGGGCATAAGCGCGGACGGCATTTCGCGGGTGGCCCTGCGTGCGGTACGCTGGCCCTCTTCTTCTCCCGGCATGGCCGATGTGGAGTTCACTTTTATCCGGCGACTGCCGGAATCCTACTGCGAGCATCCCCTGGTGGCCGGGTTGGCCCTCGCGACACTTCTGCGCTACGGCCTCCGTCCCGGAATGCCTCTGCTGGCCGAGGGACCGGCCGGTTATCAGTCGCTGCGCATCCAGTTGATGGATCGCGGCAATCCGGCTGAGCTGTGGCTGAGCCGGCTAGCCCGGGAGGCATTGGGTGTGACCTCTCGGTGGACCCGGGTAGTCCTGCACATCCGCCCCACGGCGGAACTGTACCCCTAGCCGCAACCCCGTCGAACATCCAAGAATTCGGCGCTTACCTGCCCGAATCAGAACTTTATCAGCAGGCCTGCGTTGGCTCCGAACCCGTTCAGCTCGTTGTCCTCTTTTACTGAGATGGTCTCGCCTTCCACCTCGACTTCGTCAATGTCGAGCCAGGTATACTTGCCCTCGGCGAAGAGTGCCACGGCGTCCGACACGGAGACCTCCAGGCCCGCGATGGCGAAGTAACCGATCTCGTCATCCACGTCCACATCAAGCTCCTCGCCGTCAGCCTCGACGTCAATGTCCATGAAGTAGTAGCCGACACCACCGCCGCCGTATATGCAGGCCGTATCCTGAATGGCGAGTTCCACAATCAGATCACCTTCAACAGGGATGACCTCCAGATCAATGTCCGCGTCGTCTTCGTCATCGGTAAGGTCCGGGTAGTACGCCCCGCGTACCTCAAAGCACAGTCCGGGCGCCAGCTCGACCTTCAGCTTGGCACCTCCGCCGTAGCCGTCATCGAAATCGTCGGTGTTCCAGTAAGACCCGAAGACACCGATTCCGTTGCCAGCCCATGCGGTCTGCAGGCTGAGAGCCGCTATCACGGACGCGACGAGTATCCTCATACATCACCTCCTTGTCCTGTAAGCCGGCAGCCGACCTTCTCCCGGTCGCTGTCCCGGCAGCTTCAGGTTAGCGGGGCGAGCCGGGCATGTCAACAATCGTCGCCTGCCGTGTCGACCGGTCCGTAATTGTTCGGTATGCATCAGTTCAAACCGGAATGAGCCGACCCAGACAGGTGGCATAGATTACTGCGGTGACTTCGCGGGCTCCCGTAAGGGCCTGCAGCGACTCCGCATAGGCGCGGAGCTGCCGGCAATAGATTTCCGCAAGCCGCGCGCATTCCTCCTCGGTGATCAGGTTGGTTTTCCAGTCGAGGATCATCCACTCCGAGCCGTCGGCGTTGCGTTGGACCAGATCCATGAACCCCTCCACCGCGGTCTCTTCGCCGGCCAGGTGCAGGAAGGGCATCTCGCTTTCCACGTGGAGGCTCGGGTCCGCCAGCCGGGCAGCCAGCGGCGATTTGAGGAACAGGTTCCATTCCCGGCGCGCGCGGGGGATATCTGGAGAGGTGCGCAGCACTCTCCGGAAGTGTCCAGCCCATGCATCCCTGCCGGCGCCCCAAGGCATGGTTTCCATCAGACGGTGCCACCACGTTCCGTAGCGCCGGGCCGCCTCGGCGGCGCTCGGTTCGGTTGTCTCCCGCAGGAGTTCCGGCTCGTCCGGCGGCGCCTCCCGGGCCAGCATGGAAGGCAGAATCCGGCGTACGATGGCGCCGGAGGCGGCGCGGGCCGCCTCCAGCTCGCGGTCGGCCACGGGGACGGAGACGGGTTTCGGCCGGGAAGCCGGTCGGGTCGGAGTCAGCGGCAGGGCATGCGGCTCCGACGGCAGGCGTTCCAGCAGTTTACCCCCGTCCTCCCCAAGCAGCTCACCGAAGCTGAATGCGCCCCGCGAAGTGGAAAATGCTTCCCGATCGTCCAGGATCACCAGCGTGCGGCGGGCGCGGGTGAGGGCGACGTACAGCAGCCGCTGCATAGCCGCCCGGCGATGGCGGCGCAGGTGGTCCTGAACCTTGCGGTAGTCCTGCTTGTCCACCAGCACCACGGGCTGTCCCGATGCCCGCGGTTGCAGCAGGATGGGGTAGTCGGGAGATCGCGGGCGGGCCGGCCGGAAGAACATGGGCAGAATCACCACGTCCCATTCCAGCCCCTTGGCCTTGTGGCAGGTAAGGATCTGGACCGCCCCGGACTGTGGTGCGATCGCCTCGACCGGGGCATTGCGCGCGGCAAGCAGCTCCTGAACAAACTGAGCCAGCGAAAGCCCGCGCCTCTCTGCCTCGCAGGCCCGTCCCAGCAGGGTGTCGATCTGCTTTTCCGCCTCCGCCGGAATGGCGCATACCTCCGCCACGCGCTGGGGCAGAGCAGTAGCACCGATGACCCGCCCGACCGCCTCGCGCAACGGCAATCGCAGTACTTCAACTCGCAGATTCCGAAGCATGTCCAGGACGGCGTCCACCTCACCGGCCGAACTTCCCGAATCAGAAGGACGCCGATCTATCCGGAAGCGGTTCCCGTCCCCTTTGCAGTAGGCTGCCAGCCGGTCGTCGGAGATGCCGAAGATTTCGCGCAGTACCCCGACGCAGTTGAAGGTATCCGCCGGCACGGTGAGCACGCGCAGCAGCGCCGTCAGCCAGGAATAGGCCGGGTGATCCGCCAGCAGGGTGGCGGGGGAATGCACCTGCGTCCGCAGCCCCGCCTCTTCCAGTGCCGCGGCTACGGGATCCAGCCACTTGCGCTGCTGGCACAGTATCGCCACCTGCGACCAGTCGGATGCGCCCAGAGCCCGGTAGCCGCGGTCCGCCAGCCAGCGGGCCAGCCAGCGTGACTCGGCAGCGGTCGCTTCGCCCACCCGTATTCTTTTTTTTCCGGGGCCGGGAGAAGGAAGTTCGGGCCTCAGCCTGAGCACCATCCCGGGACCGTGGCCCGGCCGCGGTTCCAGCCGGACGAAGCGCGCCTGGGGTTCCGACTCCGGCAGGATGACGGGGCCGAGCTGATTGACCAGGGTGACCACGGCGGAGTCACAGCGGAAGGTTACTTCAAAGATGATTTCTTCTCCATGTGGAGAGTTCTCCAGGTAGCTGCGTACCCGGTCGTAATATTCCAGGTCGGCGCGATCCGGGTAGATGGATTGCTGCGGGTCGCCCACCATGCAGAACCGCCCGGGTCCGGGAGCGGGATCCGGCCGCCGCCTCCATCCGCAGGAGGCGTGCTCCGGACGGGTGATCTCGAGCAGGATGTCGAACTGGAGCGGATCAGTATCCTGGGCTTCATCCAGCAGCACGATGAGTTCCTGGCGACGCAGGCGGCGAAGTACTTCCGGCTGTTCATGCAACAGGCGGTGGGTGAGATAGATCTGGTCTGTATAGGTGAGGTAGCCGCGGGCGATACGGTAGGCGCGGTAGGCGTGCGCGATCTTCAGCGCGGCGGCCCAGGCAAGTCGGCCCACCCACACCTTCAAGGGATCCAGCGCGCGGGCGGCGGTGAGCTGGAATTTCTCGCCGCCCTTGTCCACCACCGGCAGCCCGCAGAAGCTTTCCGGCTGATTTTCGTGAATGTGGTACCAGGCGGCGATGATGTCCTTGAAGCGGCGGATGTTCGCCGCGCCCCGTCCCTGCTCCGGAAAGTGCAGAATGGGGGCGATATCCACCCGCGGCCGACTGCCGTATTCCGGCGGGGACCACCATGGCCGGGCGCTGCGTGCCAACCGGAAAATTTCTTCCATCCCCACATAACGCAGGCATTGTGCTTCCGGGCCGTCCAGAAACCGCGGTGCGGACGAAGCGTGCCGGACGAAGTCGTTCCAGAGAGCGTCTTCCGGCTGCAGAACATTGAGGCGTGACGGCAGGCCCAACAGGTGAGCGTTTTCCTGCAGCAGGCGCAGGCAGAAGCTGTGAATGGTTCCGAAAAAGGCCCGGTTGAACAGTGCCAGCACGCTGAAATCCAGGTGCCTGGCCACCATGGCGCTGCGCGCCCGCTGCTGCATCTCCTCGGCGGCCTTGTTGGTGTAGGTGACCACCACCAATTGCGCGAGCCGCCGGGTGCCGGTGCGCTGATCACGTTCCGCCAGCGCCACGATCCGGTCCACCAGGGCGCGCGTTTTGCCCGCGCCTGCCGGTGCGATCACTGAAAAATTGCGGTCCAGCTCGGCGCGGAAGCGTTCCCTTATTTCCGCGTCCCGGGGAACCGGTTTGCTGTCGGCCGCCGCACTCATTCTGCGTTCTCTTCGTTCTCCTGGGGCGCGGACAGCGCCGGATGCGTCAGTCTCCACTTGGATTCCAGTACTTCGGCGGGTACCGCCAGCGTGGCCAGAGGATATTCCGGCGAATACCCGTACTCGGATCTGATCTCGCTGCGCATGCCGAAAATCCCTTCCTCCTGCATGCGGACAAGTTCCTCCAGTATTTCGGTATGCCGCAAGGCATCGGTCCGGGATACGGACGGTTCCATATCGTAGCCGGGTTGCAGAATGGAAATCCGCACCTCGGCCGCCCGGGGAACCGCCAGAGCGTACAGAATCAGTTGCAGCCCCTCTCCGTTGCGCAGCATGCGCGGCAGCTTCGCAGGGGTCAGGGGTTGGCTGCCTCGGCCGGTCTTGAAGTCCACAATCCAATAGGAGGGCTCCTCTTCTGCAGAGGGTCGGCTCTGCAGAAGAAGATCAACCCTGCCGCAGAGGTAGAGCTTGCGGTGGTCGGGAGCTGTCCAGCAGGCATTTTCCGGTACCGGCCACTCCGCAAAGGCGGTCGGCCATTCCGGCAGGTATCCGGCCAGAACCTGCGCGAACTCCCCCGCCAGCGTGCGCGCCTGATTGCAGACCGACTGCGCCGGCACCGGCAGATGCTGTCCGGCATTCCGGTAGACCTCCTGCATCCAGGTAATTGTCTTGCGGGCCTCCTCCTGTACCGCCGATCTCAGCAGGCTCGGCGGAGGGCGCTGCGCATGATCCGCGGCCAGGCGCCGGATAGCGCCTGCCAGCCATTGATGTACCAGGCTGCCCACCATCACCGTCCAGTGTTCCCGGTCCAGATCCGGCAGCGCCCGACCTACCCCCAGAACGCGCCTCATCCATACCAGCGGCGGATGCTGCAGGGCTTCTTCCCATTCCTTGCAGTGCAGACGAATCGGGCGCGGCGGCGGGCTTTTCAGGCAGAAGGAATACTCATCGAACGGCCGGGACGGATCGCGGCGGCGGCGGAAGGCGAGAGCGGTCTGCCGCGGCGGAGGTACCGAGGGGCCGGCCTCGTCCTCCGCCGGCACGTTGAGCCGGACGCCGCCCTTCAGGAACGCTTCCGTCCCGGACTGCAGCCGGTCGAGTTCCTCTTCGGTCAAGGCCCGCGACGTGCAGCAATAGTAAAGGCTGCTCATAATGTCGCCAGGTACCCGGCGGCGTGACGGATCCTGTTCGTCGGCGCGGGAACAGGTCAGATGGACCGACCGGCGGCAACCTTCCAGAAGGGTGGCGAACTGCCGGCGCGCCAACACCTGCTGGTCATGGGTTCCTACCAGATAGCTGCGTCCCGCCCGGAGAATGAAGTGCCCCTCACCGTAGCTTCCTGTTCCCATACTTCTCTGGTTCAACTCCGCGAGCAGGTTTTCCGGAAGGTAGGGGCGGGGCGGACCCACCGCCGGCCACAGATCCTGAGTGAGCCCGGTACACACAAGGTGGGTCCATTCCTGCCACACTGCCCGCGCATAAGGGATCAGGTGTACCCGCGCATAGGGAACCACGTTTTCCGGCGGGCGCGCCCAACGGCCGGCCGAGCGGCCCGCAGCCAGCCAGCCGAGAAAAGTCCGCCTGCTTATGGTTCCGCGGATCTGCTCGTGCAGTATCGCCGCGCTTTCTTCCAGTCCCACGCCACGGTTTTCCAGCCCCGCGGCCCGCAGTGAATCGCGCGCACAGGCGGCGAACTGCGCCAGTGTCGCTTCTGCGGGAAGCAGGCGGATCGAGTACAGGAAGTCCTTGAGCTCCTTCCATTCGCACAGCGGCGGGGGCCGTTCGGCGGCCGCCGCAACCAGCGGCAGTCCGTCACCCGGAATCCTCTGGAGGATTTCTTCCATCTGCCGGCGGAGCCGTAATTCCCGGTCCGGGTCGAGAGCCGTAAGCCCGGCGTCCACGGCGTCCAGCAGTTGCCGGATGCGGGGCTCCTGCTGCAGGGCGAGCCAGGCATTCCAGCGCAGCTCCTCATCGGCGGCGGCTTCGTTACGGCCCACCATGTCGTTGAAACATATCCCCGCCGCCCGCAGCCCCAGAGCTATCTCCCGCGCAAGCGCCCCGTAGCCGGGTACCAGCACGCCGATGCGGCCTTGAGGATCCTGCGCAAGCAAACGCGCCACCTGCAGCACCACCGCCTCCGCCTCGGCACGCAGGGTGCCCGCCACCAAGAAACCCACCCGGTCGCACCCCTCTACAGGCCGGCCTTCCACCCCACTGAACGCTGCTGCCAGGGGCTGCAGCGGCCCCGGATCGGCGGCAACCGGTTCGGCCGGCCCCAGCAGTTCCTCCCAGGTTCCCACCCAGAGCTGGTCCAGCCGTTGGGAGTGGTAGCGGGGGGCATAGAGACATACCGTGGTCTCCTCGGCCGCAGACACGGCCGCACGCAGAATGGGGTAGTCATGCCAGTGGGAGGCATCGAATCCGATGATGAGCAGGGAGCCGATGGGCTTACCGTTGCGGCCTTCGAGCAGTCGGCGTACCGCCCGGGCCGGTGTGACGAAGCCGAGCCGCTCAAGGGTTTCCTCCATCGAGCGCAGCCGTACTGCGGCAGCTTGCGGCAGCAATTCTTCGATCTGCTCCCATCCGGCGGTGACCAGGATCTCATAGGCTGCATAGAGGTCTTCAGCCGAGGCGAAGGCCAGGCTGTCGCCGTCTCCCGCCGCTCTTGCCTCCTGCGCCTCCGCCAGGGCGGCCAGTACCAGCAGCGCGTGTTCCCGGGGGACGACGGCCCGCTCGTCCCCGGGCGGAGGCCACAGCAGTGACAACACGTCCGCCGGGACAAGGATTCTTATCCCCAGCAGATTGCGTTTCTCGGCGACCAGTTTCCCATGCAGGTAGGCGGCGAAAGCGCGATCGGGAACCAGTACCACCGTTGCGGTGTTTCTCATCCAGGCCCGGTCATTATGCGCGAACCAGGGCCCGATGATTTCACGCCAGGCATCCGCCGGTGATTCGGCCGTGAACAGGCGCCTGCTGGGCTGCTTTTTCCCCATCGGAACCTAAACTTAGGACCTGCCGGCCGCTTAGACAACCCAACAGGCGTACGGACCTGGAGACCGCATCGTCGGGCGCGGACAAATTCTGGACCGGCGGGGCCGTGCTCCGTAGAATACGCGGCTGTACGGAAGGGACTGGAAAGGAGTCGTTATGGATACTCTGGAAGCCATCTTCACCCGGCGCAGCATCCGCAAGTACACCACCGAGCCGGTGGGAGAAGATGTGGTTCACCTGCTGTTGCGTGCGGCCATGGTGGCCCCTTCGGCCGCCGACCAGCGCCCGTGGCATTTCGTGGTCGTGCGGGATCGCGGGAAGCTGCAGGCCATGGGCCGCCGGATGGAAGGTTGTGAGATGCTGGACACCGCCGCCCTCGGGATCCTGGTATGCGGTGATGAATCCCTGGAGAAGGTCAAGGGATTCTGGGTACAGGACTGTTCCGCGTGCGCCATGACCATACTGCTGGCGGCACACGCCAAGGGGTTGGGGGCGGTCTGGGTGGCGGTTTATCCGTTGGAGGAACGCATGCGCGTGGTACGGGAAGAGCTGGGAATTCCCGCGAACATTATTCCTTTCGCCCTGGTGAGCATGGGACACCCCGACGAGCACCTGCCCGGAGAGGACCGTTTTGACGCCTCCCGGGTGCACCGCGAACAGTGGTAGTATCCGCACGGCGCGCGCGGTTCAGTCGTACAGCATTTCGGTCACCACCAGTTCCACGTCGCGCGAACGGCACTTGCGGCACATCGGTGGGATGTCATCACGCATGCGGCCGCCGCAGTATTCGCATTTCTCGGGCACCGGGTCACCGGTCCCGGGCATGTCCGGCCATATGGGGTTCCCGACTACCACCGTCCGGTCGCAGTCCTCGCAGCGGAAGAGCCGGAAATTGAATCCGCCGCCTGCCCGGGCGCGGAAGCGGTGTCCGCACCGCCGGCATTGGAATATGCCCTTCACGCCCATATCGTTTGAACCCCCCGAACCACCATACCACCGATCGCGCTGCTGTGCCAGCAGTCCGGCCGCGCGGAGACGCAGGGGCGGATCGCGCATCTGCGCCCATTGTGCGCAAAGCCGACATCTTCGGCGCCTTGGGGATATCCATCCGGAGTCTCCCCGAGCTTGTCCCGCTTCAGCGGAGGCTTGTCGCCCTGCCGGCGGCATGAGGAGCTTTCTACCCAAAGGGTTCCGGGGCCCGATTCCCTTTGGCCAAAACTTCCAATGCTTGGAACTTTTCGAGCAAAAATTTCCAAGGTTTGGAACTTTTCAGGCCAAAACTTCCAAGGTTTGGAACTTCTCAGGCAAGAACTTCCAAAGTTTGGAAGTTTCCTGGTAAAGGCTTCACCGCCCGCCCATAAGGCGAAGGGGCCCGGACCGGCATCGCGGCGGCCCGGGAGCATCTACGACCGCGACTTTGCATGCTGGGAGCGTCTGGCGGCACATTCCGGATCGCCCAAAGCGCGGGACTTGCCCCGACAAAGATGGGACTTACCCCGACAAAGTCGGGGTGTAGCAGCCGATGTTGTATTCGGCATCAGAAATGCGCATATAACATGCGCTACTACACTGTGCGCCATGGAAGAGCGGTCGAAGATAC